>NZ_BAAAMU010000095.1:0-39609 GCF_039529435.1 Nonomuraea maheshkhaliensis | reverse complement strand
CCCGTTCACCGGCCAGATCGCCGCGGCGCTCGGCTTCCGCCGGCACGGCGAGCAGCTCAGCGTCCGCGACCTGGCCGCCGCCGTGAAATGAGCCGCCGTGAAATGAGCCGCCCTGGAACGAGAGTCTCAGTCGCCGCTGGAGCGGGGCTCGGCGTAGCGGGCCAGGTAGAGCTGCTCGCCGAGGCTGCGGATCAGCCCCAGCTCCGTCTCCAGGTAGTCGATGTGCTCCTCCTCGTCCCGCAGGATGTCCTCGAAGATGTTCGCGGAGGTGATGTCACCCTTCTCGCGCATCAGCTGGATCGCCGGCCGCAGCCGCTCGACCACCGACATCTCCACTTCGAGATCGGCCCGCAACTGCTCCTCGACGGTCTGGCCGATGTGCAGCGTGCCCAGCCGCTGGTAGTTGGGCAGGCCCTCCAGGAAGAGGATGCGGTCGGTGAGGCGTTCCGCGTGGCGCATCTCCTCGAGGGACTCGTCGCGGGTGTGCTCGGCCAGCTTGGTGTAGCCCCAGTTCTCCTGCATCTTGGCGTGCAGGAAATATTGGTTGATCGCGGTGAGCTCCGCGGTCAGCTGTTCGTTGAGCAATTCGATGATCTGCTTGTCGCCCTGCATGGAAACGGGCTCCTCATCGCTATCCGGCTATGCGGTCGTCAGTTCTTCCGACCGTTTCAGGATCGCACAGATCTTCCGTACACAACGGGCACAGTCACCACCGGCACCAGTAGTGTCGCGAATCTGCTTCGCACTCGTCGCCCCGGCGGCGATGCAGTCGTGCACCTCATTCTCGGTCACAGCACGACAAACGCACACGTACATTCGGGGACAAGCCTTTCGAGCAGGGGAAGGTGCCATAAGGTTAGGCACGCCTAAGGTACCCCACTTTGGTTAGGCTTGCCTATGTTGACTGTGTCACAGTCGCCTTCCCCGGCTGTCAGTGCCCCCTGGCGATCCATTCCTCCAGGTGAGGAGCCTCGGCCCCGATGGACGTCGAGTCACCGTGACCGGTGTGGACGACCGTCTCGGGCGGCAGGGTCAGCAGCCGCTGCCTGATCGAGTCGATGATGGTCTCGAACGAGCTGTAGGAGCGCCCGGTCGCCCCCGGCCCGCCCTTGAACAGCGTGTCGCCGCTGAACAGGACCCCGAGCTCGGGCGCGGACACGCAGACCGCCCCGGGCGAGTGGCCCGGCGTGTGCAGGATCTCCAGCACGGTGCCGCCGGCCACCAGCTTCTCGCCGTCGGCCAGCGGCTCGTACGACACCTCGGGGCCGTACACCTGCTCCCACAGCACCTGGTCGTCCGGGTGCAGCCGGATCGGCGCCCCGGTCAGCCGGGCCAGGTCGGCGGCGGCGTTGATGTGGTCGTTGTGGGCGTGGGTGCAGACGATGGCCCTGACCGCGCGGCCGCCCACCCGCTCGGCGATCGGCGCGGCGTCGTGGGCGGCGTCGATGACCACCACCTCACGCGCGTCACCGACCAGCCAGACGTTGTTGTCGACCTCCCACGTGCCGCCGTCCAGCGAGAACGTGCCCTTCGTGATGACCCGGTCGATCATCAGAAGACCACCACCGAGCGCAGCACCTCGCCGCGGTGCATCTTCGCGAACGCCTCCTCGACCCCGTCGAGCGCGATCGTCTCGGAGACGAACTTGTCGAGCGGCAGGCGGTTCTGCAGGAACAGGTCGATGAGCATGGGGAAGTCGCGGCTGGGCAGGCAGTCGCCGTACCAGGAGGACTTGAGCGCGCCGCCGCGGCCGAACACGTCGAGCAGCGGCAGGTCGATGCGCATCTCCGGGGTCGGCACGCCGACCAGCACGACCGTCCCGGCCAGGTCACGGGCGTAGAACGCCTGCTCGTACGTCTCCGGCCGGCCCACCGCCTCGACGACCACGTCGGCGCCGTTGCCGCCGGTCAGGTCGCGGATGGCCTCGACCGGGTCGCTCTCGCGCGAGTTGACCGTGTGGGTGGCGCCGAACTCCTTGGCCCACTCCAGCTTGCGATCGTCGACGTCGACCGCGATGATCCGGCTCGCCCCGGCCAGCGAGGAGCCGAGAATGGCCGCGTCGCCGACACCGCCGCAGCCGATGACGGCCACGCTGTCGCCGCGCGTCACCCCGCCGGTGTTGATCGCCGCGCCGAGCCCCGCCATCACGCCGCAGCCGAGCAGCCCTGCCACCTGGGCCGGCGCCTCGGCCGAGACCTTCGTGCACTGACCGGCCGCGACGAGCGTCTTGTCCAGGAACGCGCCGATGCCGAGCGCGGGCGACAGCTCGGTGCCGTCCTTGAGCGTCATCTTCTGCTTGGCGTTGTGGGTGGCGAAGCAGTACCACGGGCGGCCGCGCAGGCAGGCCCGGCACTGGCCGCACACCGCGCGCCAGTTGAGGATCACGAAGTCGCCGGGCTCGACCTCGGTGACGCCGGGGCCGACCGCCTCGACCACGCCCGCCGCCTCATGGCCCAGCAGGAACGGATAGTCGTCGCTGATCCCGCCCTCGCGGTAGTGGAGGTCGGTGTGGCAGACCCCGCAGGCCCGCACATCGACGACCGCCTCACCCGGACCGGGATCCGGCACGGTCACCGTCTCGAGCGATACTTCCTGGCCCTTGCCCCGGGCGACCACGCCCTGCACTTCGTACGGCATGCCAGCCATCTTGTGTCAGAGGGATGATCTCCGCAAGACATACGGCTGGACCACGCCGAGTCCTCTGGCCGGACGGTGCCGGATCTTGCGTAGTTCGCGGCCGTCCTCGCCGGTCAGGGCCTCGGCCAGGGCCGCGTCCACCAGGATGGTGCCGGGCCTGGCGATGGCGGTGAGCCTGGCAGCCAGGTTGACGGTCGTGCCGAAGACGTCGCCCATCAGCGGCACGACGGGGCCGTAGGCCAGGCCGATGCGGAGTTCGTCCGTGGCGGTCAGGTCGAGCGCGACGGCCGCCGCCTGGGCCGGGGTCGGCGCCGTGAACAGCACCTCGTCGCCCAGCGTCTTGACCAGCCTGGCGCCGTGCGTGGCCACCACGTCGGAGGCCCGCGATTCGAAGCCCTCGACCAGCTCGGCCAGCGCCTTCTCGTCCAGTTCGCGGCTGCGCCTGGTGAACGAGACCAGGTCGGCGAAGCCCACCGCCATCGGCACCCTGGCCGGGGCCAGCTCGTCGGCGACGTCGGCGATGGCCAGCAGCCGGGTGCCTGCGGCGGCCAGCTGGGCCCGCCAGACGTGGACGAGCACACGCTCGAAGTCGGGCATCAGCCGCTGGGCGGTGTCGAGCACCCGGTCCAGATCGGCGTCCGCGGTCGGCTCGGTCTCCGCCTCCTGCCCGGGCCGCAGCTCCGGCTCAAGCTGCGGCTCCGGCATCATCGTGCCCATCATGATCTCGGCCTGCCACTGCGCCAGCCTGGCCGTGGTCTGGCCGAGCGCTCGGGCCATCCGGATCAGCGTCTGCTCGTCGAGCAGGCCGGCGTCGAGCATGCTGCGCACCCGGCGCAGCGCGGCGGCGTCGGCCTCGGTGAACGCGCCGTCGTCGTCCGCCCGCTGCGCGAAGCCGAGCGCCCGCCAGATGCGCTCGGTCAGCGGCTGCGGCACCCCGCTCGCCGCGACCACCTCCGCCCGCGTGTAGCGGGGCGCCTGGCCGAGCAGCAGCCGTTCGATCTCCTCGGCGCTCGGGCGGCCGGGGCGCGCCTCGCTCACCTGCTGCCGGACGGGTCAGCGCCCATCGAGCTCGCCGTCCGAGGCGTCCTCCACGAGCCGGAACAGGTCGGTCCTGACGTCCTGGATGCGCGGGATGTCGCGCAGCACGATCTCACCCCGGTCACCGGCGGACTCGACGGTCAGCGTGCCGCAGCCCAGCAGGCGCTCGGCGAAGGTCTGGTCGGAGCTCACCGTGTTGACCTTGGTGATCGGGATCTCGTCGGTCGACTTGTTGAGCACGCCCGTGCTGATCGTGAAGCGGTGGGTGGTGAGCACGTAGCCGGTGTTCTTCCACCGCAGATAGGGGACGAACGACCAGATCGTGAGCAGGATGAGCCCGACGACGACGACGGCGATCCTGGCGTAGAAGGCGTACTCGAAGTCGCCGGGGATGAAGTAGAGCGCCGCACCGGAGGCGAGGGCGATGAGGACCAGCGCGATGAAGGGGACGATCAGTCGCTTCCAGTGGGGGTGGAAGGATCGGACGCGCCGCTCACCCTGCGTCAGATGGTGGTCGGGAATGGTCATGGCCCAAATCGTGCCATCAACCCGGCCCGCCTGCTATGCCGACGACACAACCGGACGACCTCCGGCGATCGGCGGGGACGGGCTACAGGTCGGCCGGGCGGACGTGCACCACGTCGCCGGCGCTCAGCGTGTGGCGCTCGCCGTCCGCCTCGACCTGGAGATGGCCGGAGGCGTCGATCCCCGTCGCGAGCCCTGTCACCGACCGGTCTCCCGGCAGCTCCACCCGGACCAGCCGCCCGATCGTGGCGCTGGAGGCCAGGTAGGCGGGGCGCAGCCCGGACGCGTCCGCGTCGCCGCCGGCCTCGGTCCAGTCGCGGTAGTGGCTCTCCAGCTCTCTCAGCACGGCCCGCAGCAGCGGGTCGCGGTCGAGGCAGGCCGCCTGCTCGATGGCCAGCGACGTGGCGGTCTCGACCGGGAGCTCGTCCTTCCTCAGCGTCACGTTGAGGCCCATGCCGATGACGACGGCGTCGTCGGCCCGCTCGGCCAGGATGCCCGCCAGCTTGCGCTCGCCGATCAGCAGGTCGTTGGGCCACTTGAGGCCCACCTCCACCTCGGCCAGGCGGCGGATCGCCGAGGCGGCGGAGACGCCGTACAGGAGGGACAGCCAGCCCTGCGCGGCGATCGGCGTCTGCGGCCTGAGCAGCACGGAGAAGGTCAGGCCCGCGCGGGGCGGCGCCGACCAGGCGCGGCCCAGGCGGCCCCGTCCCGACTCCTGGACCTCGGCCACCAGCACCGTCCCGGCGGGGGCGCCGCTCCTGGCGGCCCTGGCCAGGTCGGCGTTGGTGGAGCCGGTGCTCTCGACGACGGTGACGCCGGTCCACAACGAGCCGGGGCGGACCAGGGCCCGGTTGAGTGACGTCTGCGAGAGCGGCGGACGGTCGAGGTCGGAGTATCGCGAGTCGGGCATCCTCCCATCTTCGCGGATGGCCTGACCTCTCAGGACGACGCCTACCAGGCAGGACGGGCGGGACAGAACTCAGCCCGGGAAAAGTGTGGAATGAAGCATTCCGTTCTGCTATTCTGGGATCAGAACAAAGCGTTCCGATCCACGACTCTCCGGAGGCTCCCCATGAGCGCCATCACCCCCTTCCGCGTCGACATCCCGCAGTCCGAGCTCGACGACCTCCAGGCGCGCCTCGCGCTCACCCGCTTCACCGACGAGATCCCCGGCGCCGAGCAGGGCGTCGCCGTCGAGCGGGTCAAGCGCCTGATCGGCCACTGGCGCAACGGGTTCGACTGGCGGGCGCAGGAGGCCAGGATCAACGCCTTCCCGCAGTTCACCACCGAGATCGATGGGCAGAACATCCACTTCATCCACGTACGCTCCGACAGCCCCGACGCGCTCCCGCTGATCCTCACCCACGGCTGGCCCGGCTCGATCGCCGAGTACTTCGACGCCGTCGAGCCGCTGGCGCGCCACTTCCACCTGGTCATCCCGTCGCTGCCCGGCTACGGCTTCTCCGGGCCGACGCGGGAGCTGGGCTGGAACAACCAGCGCATCGCCAGGGCGTGGGCCGAGCTGATGACGCGGCTCGGCTACGAGCGTTACGGCGTGGTCGGCAACGACGCCGGCTCGATGATCTCCCCCGAGGTCGCCAGGATCGACGCCGAGCGGGTCGTCGGCGTGCACGTCACCCAGCTGTTCTCGTTCCCGTCGGGCGACCCGGCCGAGTTCGCGGAGCTGAGCGAGGAGGACCAGGCCGGGCTGGCCGTGCTCGACTGGTTCTGGAAGGAGAAGGGCGCCTTCAACGTGCTGCAGTCGCAGCAGCCGCAGACGCTCGCGCACGCCATCGCCGACTCCCCCGCCGGGCTGGTGGGCTGGCTGGCCCAGCTCTTCGACGAGGACCTCGACGACGACTTCGTGCTCCTCAACGCGGCCATCCACTGGTTCACCGGCACGGCCGGCTCGGCGCTGCGGCTGTACTGGGAGAACGCCAGGGCCGAGCAGCCGAAGGAGCCCACGACCGCGCCGACCGCGCTGGCCATGGCCGAGGGCGACTTCAGGTCGATCCGCCGCTTCGCCGAGCGCGACCACGCGAACATCGTCTCCTGGAAGACCCTGCCCGCCCCGGCCCACGGCCACTACACCGCCCACACCGCCACCGAGGCGCTGACCTCCGACGTCATCGCCTTCTTCGGCAGTGTGCGCTGAGCGCGGCCCGTGGCGGAGAGCGCCACGGGCCGCCGCTCCGGCGGGGTCAGCCGGTGTTCTGCAGCCCCGCCGCCACCCCGTTGACCGACAGGAGCAGGAGCGTGGACATGCGGTCGCGCTCCCGCTCCGACAGGTCCTCGGTCCGCAGCGCGCGCAGGGCCCGGAGCTGGAGGTGCGAGAGCGCGTCCACGTACGGGTCGCGGAGCTGGACGGCCCGCGAGAGCACCTTGCGGTTCTCCAGCAGCCGGGTGTGGCCCGTGACCTTGAGCACCAGGTCGCGGGTGCGGTCGTACTCCTCCAGCACCTGACGGGCGAAGTCCTCCCTGCCGCCCAGGGCCAGATAGCGCTTGGCGATCGAGCGGTCGGTCTTGGCCAGCGACATCTCCGCGTTGTCCAGCATCACGTTGAACAGCGGCCACTCCGCGTACGCCGCCCGCAGCTCCTCCAGCGAGCCGACCGAGGCCAGGCCGGTGCCCAGGCCGTACCAGCCGGGCAGGTTGACCCGGGTCTGGGCCCAGGCGAAGACCCAGGGGATGGCCCGCAGGTCGTCGAGGGAGCGGGGCGCGCCCAGGCCGCGGCGGGCCGGGCGGGAGCCGAGCCGCAGGGTGCCGATCTCCTCCAGCGGGCTGACCAGGCCGAACCACTCGGGGAAGCCCGGCGCCTCGGTCAGCGCCCGGTACGCCTCCTCCGAGGCCCCGGCCACCCGCTCGGCCAGGCCGCGGAAACGCTCCGCCGCCGTCGCGGTACGGGCGCCGACCGTGGGCGAGGAGGCCAGCAGCACGGCGTTGGCCACCTGCTCCAGGTGCCTGCGGGCGATGGCGATGTGGCCGTAGCGGGCGAAGATGACCTCGCCCTGCTCGGTGACCTTGAACCGGCCGGCGACAGAGCCGGGGGCCTGGGCGAGCACCGCGCGGTTGGCCGGGCCGCCGCCCCGCCCCAGGGCGCCGCCCCTGCCGTGGAACATGCGCAGCTTGACGTCGTGCTCGGCGGCCCAGGCGGTCAGCTCCTCCTGCGCCTCGTACAGCCGCAACGTGGCCGCCGCCGGGCCGAGCTCCTTGGCCGAGTCGGAGTAGCCGAGCATGATTTCCATGCGCCGGCCGGTGTCGGCCAGGCGCCGCTGGATCTCGGGGATGTCGAGCATGCCGGTCAGCACGGCCGGCGAATTGGCCAGGTCCTGGCCCGATTCGAAGAGCGGCACCACGTCGAGCGTCGGGGCCCGCTCGCCGAGAGCACGCCGGGCCAGCTCGTAGACGGCCGCGATGTCGTCGGCCGAGCGGGTGAAGGAGACCACGTAGCGGGAGCAGGCCGTGACGCCGAAGCGCTCCTGGATCCAGCCGATCACCCGGATCGTGGCCAGGACCTCCTCGGTGCGCTCCGACAGCTCGCCGCCGGCCCGCAGCTCCTCCAGGGCCGCCGCGTGCACCTGGGAGTGCTGGCGCACCTCCAGCTCGGCCAGGTGGAAGCCGAACGTCTCCACCTGCCACATGAGGTGCTGCAGCTCCCCGTACGCCTGCCGCGGCGCGGACGCGGCCAGCGACTCCTGGGCCAGCCGCAGCTCGGCCAGCAGCTCGGCCGGCGAGCGGTAGGCCAGGTCGAGATCGCGGCGGCGGGTCGCGGCGATGCGCGCGGCCACGAACAGCAGCCACTGCCGGTGCGGCTCACGCGGCGAGCGGGTGGCCAGCTCGGAGACCACGTCGGGATGGGCGTCCACGGCCGCCGCCAGCGCCCCGGACAGCTCGGGCGAGCTGGGCGCGAACTGCGCGGAGGCGGTGAGCGTGCGGGCGATGCGGGTGCAGGCCGTCTCCAGGGCGGTCAGCACGTGCTCGGACTGGATCTGGATCGTCTCGCGGGTGACCCTGGAGGTGACGTTGGGGTTGCCGTCGCGGTCGCCGCCGATCCAGCTCCCGTAGCGGATGAAGGGCCTGGCCAGCGGCGGCCGGGTGCCGGTGCCCTCGTCGAGTGCGGCGTCCAGCGCGCGGTAGACCTGCGGCACCATGCGGAACAGCGTCTCGTCGAAGGCAGCCATCGCCGTGCGGACCTCGTCGAGCGGGTCCAGCTTGGTCGAGCGGAGCTGGGCCGTACGCCACAGCAGGTCGATCTCCTCCAGCATGCGCCGCCTGTTCTCGGCGCGCTCGGAGGCCCCGCGTCCGGGGGTGTTGTACTCGGTCAGCTGGCCGCTGATCCGCTGGATGGCGGTGACGACGGCGCGCCTGCGCGCCTCCGTGGGATGCGCCGTGAGCACCGGATGCAGCTCCAGGCCCTGCAGCAGCTCTTCGACGCGCTCGTGGCCCAGCTCCTGCACGGCGTGCGCGAGCGACTCGCGCTGCACCCTGCCCTCGGCGTCCCGTTCGCGCAGCGTGCGGATGCGGTAGTGCTCCTCGGCGAGGTTGGCCAGGTGGAAGTAGCACGTGAACGCGCGGGCCACGGCCACGGCCCGCTCGATCTCCCATCCGGCGACCATTTCGGTGATCACGTCGGCCGAGATCTCACCCCTGCGCGCGGCGATGACGGCCTTGCGCAGTCGTTCGACGTCGGCCAGCAGGTCGTCGCCGCCCTGCTCGGCCAGCACCTGGCCGAGCAGTTTGCCGAGCAGCCGCACATCGTGGCGTAGCTCGTCCGGCATCTCGGTTACGGCGACACTGCGACGCTCGAGCCCCTGGTCAATCATGTTTCGAAGGGTATCCAGTCGCTTCTCGGCGCCGTAGACCGGTCTCAGGTATTGGACTAGACCACTGGTCAGGTGGGCTTGGAGATGGCCGCGAGCAGCTCGGGCGTACGGGGGAAGCCGATCTTGGCGGCCAGGCGGCGGCCCAGTGTCTCGGCCAGCAGGCCGTAGAACGGCGCCACCACGCACACCCAGTAGAGCCCGAACAGCAGCGGCACCACGAACGGCAGCGTCAGCAGCGCGATGCCGGCCGTGGCCCCCAGCGCGGAGGCGGCGGCCACGCCGCCCTGGCCTGGCGCGGCGCCGCTGAAGGCGTTCATCCGCTCGGGCAGGGTGTACGGGAGCACCACGCTCGTCACGGAGCCGACCCCGAGCCCGATCCCGAGCGCGCCCCACCCGGCCATCACCGCCGGCACGATCGAGCCGGGATTGCCGGTGAACAGCCCGGTGGCCACGCCGATCACGGTCAGCAGCGGCACGGCGAGCAGCGCGTTGGCCAGGTGCCGCCCGGCCAGGTCGGTGATCAGGCCGCGTTCGCTGCCGAAGACGACGGCGTTCATCCACAGGGAGCGGCCGTCGATGCCGAAGATGTTGCCCGCCTGCAACGCGATCATGAGCGCGCTCGCGGACGTCAGCAGGACGGGCAGCCCGGCTCCGGCCCCGAGGTTCCGCATCGAGAAGGCCAGCACGATCGTGACCACGGCGGCGCTGAACCAGCCCACGCGGGAGCGGGGCTCGCGCCTGATGTACTTCAGCTCCTTCGTCACCACCGCCGCCAGCGGCCCGTCCGGCAGGAACCGGTCGATCAGGCCCAGCTCCCTGCGTACGGAGGCGGCCTGGGTGGAGGCGTCGGGCGTGACCAGCGCCCGGTTCAGCGCCTTGATCCAGAGCCACGCCAGCAAGGCCACGAGCAGCGCCACGAACACGATCTCGGCCAGGCCCACGAGGCCGCCGTCCGCGATGGCGTGGGCCATCATCCCGGACGGGGTCCACCGCAGCACGTCCGCCATCTGGTGCAGCATGGCCGCCGGGTCGCCGAACCCGGCATTCATCACCAGGTTGGGCAGTTGCGAGAGCACCACGAAGAGCAGCGCGGCCACGGCCAGCACGTCACGGCCGCGCCGGGTGCGCAGCGCGCTCGACAGCGACGTGGTGATCAGCCGGGACGCCACCACGCAGAGCGCGAACTGCACCAGCACGGCCGGCACCCCGAGCAGCCAGCCCCCGGCGCTCGACGCCAGCCCGACCAGGGCGCCGAACGTGACGATCAGCATGGCCGCCGGCCACACGCCGGTGACGGACGCGGTGAACATGCCGACCGCCATCCGGCCCGTACGCAGCGGGAACAGCGCCAGCTTCGCCGGGTCGAGCGTGTCGTCCAGGCCGAACACGAGCAGCGGCACGATCATCCAGCCGACGAGGAAGGCCGTGAAGGCGACGACGGTCAGCGAGGAGGCGACGTCGGGCGGCGCGAAGCGCAGCAGGCTCATGAGGAAGAAGCCGAGCGCGGCCAGGAAGGTCGCGGCCACGAGGGTGAAGATGAAGCCGAGCTTTCGCTGGAGGTCTCCGCGCAGGTTGCCGGCCAGCAGGCGCAGCTTGAGCCGGGCGAAGAGCGTCACCGTGGTCATCGTGCCGCCTCCCGTCGCGGGCCGCTCATGCCTGCGGCTTGGCGCCGAGCCAGGTCAGGCCCGTCTCGCCGTCTTGGGGCGAGCCGCCGACCAGCTCCAGGAACGCCTGGTTGAGGCTGCGCCCGCCGCGTACGTCCGCTAACGGGCCCTGTGCCACGATCTGGCCCGCGCTCATCACCGACACCCAGTCGCACAGCCGCTCGACCAGGTCCATGACGTGGCTGGAGAAGATGACGGTGGAGCCGGAGGCGGTGAAGCGCCGCAGCACCTCCGTCAGCGTGTTGGCGCTGACGGGGTCGACGCCCTCGAACGGCTCGTCGAGGAAGAGCACGGACGGGTTGTGCAGCAGCGCGGCGGCCAGGCCGATCTTCTTGCGCATGCCGGTGGAGTAGTCGATGACGAGCTTGTCGGCGGCGCCGGCCAGGTCCATCACGGCGAGCAGCTCTCCCGCGCGCCGCTCGACCTCTGCCTTGGGGATGCCGCGCAGCCTGCCGTTGTAGAGCAGCAGCTCGCGGCCCGACAGCCGTTCGAACAGCCGCAGCCCCTCGGGGAGCACGCCGATGCGGGCCTTGACCTCGACCGGGTCGCGCCACACGTGGAAGCCGTCGACCTCGGCCGAGCCCCCGTCGGGCCGGAGCAGCCCGGTGATCATGCTGAGCGTGGTCGTCTTCCCCGCGCCGTTGGGGCCGACCAGACCGGCGAAGCTGCCCGCGGGGACGACGAGGTCCACCTCCGCGACGGCGATCTGCTGCCCGTATCGCTTGAACAGCCCATGGGTGCGAACGGCATCCGTCATGGATCCACTCTAGGCAGAGGGGCTAGCCTTGCGCGCATGAGCGCTGCCGAGGCGATGCCAGAAGAACCGGATATCCACACCACCGCGGGGAAGATCGCCGACCTCGAACGGAGACTCGACGAGGCCGTGCACGCGGGCTCGGCGGCCGCGGTGGACAAGCAGCACGCCCGGGGCAAGATGACGGCCAGGGAGCGGGTGCTGGCGCTGCTGGACGAGGGCTCGTTCGTGGAGTTCGACGAGTTCGCCAGGCACCGTTCCACGATGTTCGGGCTCGAACGGCGGCGCCCTTACGGCGACGGCGTCATCACCGGGCACGGCACGATCGACGGCCGTCAGGTGTGCGTCTTCTCCCAGGACGTCACGGTCTTCGGCGGCTCGCTCGGCGAGGTGTACGGCGAGAAGATCGTCAAGGTGCTCGACCTGGCGATCAAGACCGGCTGCCCGATCATCGGCATCAACGAGGGCGGCGGCGCCCGCATCCAGGAGGGCGTGGTCGCGCTCGGCCTGTACGCGGAGATCTTCAAGCGCAACGTGCACGCCTCGGGCGTGATCCCGCAGATCTCGCTCATCATGGGCGCCGCGGCCGGCGGCCACGTCTACTCCCCCGCGCTGACCGACTTCGTGGTGATGGTGGACCAGACGTCCCACATGTTCATCACGGGGCCCGACGTGATCAAGACGGTGACCGGCGAGGAGGTCACGTTCGAGGAGCTCGGCGGCGCGCACGCGCACAACACCAAGTCGGGCGTGGCCCACTACCAGGCCACCGACGAGCAGGACGCGCTCGACTACGTCAAGGCGCTGCTGTCGTACCTGCCGTCGAACAACCTGGACGAGGCGCCGGTGTTCGAGGCGGCGGAGGACCTGGAGCCGGATCCCGAGCTCGACGAGGTGATCCCCGACTCGGCCAACCAGCCGTACGACATGCACCAGGTGATCGAGCACGTGCTGGACGACGGGGAGTTCCTGGAGGTCCACGCCCTGTTCGCGCCGAACATCGTGGTCGGGTACGGCCGGGTGGACGGCCAGCCTGTGGGGGTCGTGGCCAACCAGCCCATGCATTTCGCCGGATGTCTGGATATCAACGCATCCGAGAAGGCCGCCAGATTTATTCGAACATGTGATGCGTTTAATATTCCGATCCTGACTTTTGTCGATGTTCCGGGTTTCCTGCCGGGCACCGATCAGGAATGGAACGGAATCATCCGCCGCGGGGCCAAGATCCTTTACGCGTACGCCGAGGCCACCGTCCCGTTGATCACCGTGATCACCCGTAAGGCGTACGGCGGCGCGTACGACGTCATGGGCTCCAAGCACCTCGGCGCGGACGTCAACCTGGCCTGGCCCACCGCGCAGATCGCGGTCATGGGCGCGCAGGGCGCGGTCAACATCCTCTACCGGCGCGAACTGGCCGCCTCCGACGACCCCGACGCCGAGCGGGCCAGGCTCGTCACCGAGTACGAGGACACGCTGGCGAATCCGTACATCGCGGCGGAACGCGGCTACGTGGACGCGGTGATCCGGCCGTCCGAGACCCGGCCCCAGGTGGTCAGGGCGCTGCGCGCGCTGCGGAACAAGCGGGCCACGCTGCCCCCCAAGAAGCATGGGAACATCCCGCTGTGATGCCATATCTGCGCATTGTCCGCGGCGACGCCACGCCCGAGGAGATCGCCGCGGTGATCGCCGTCCTGGCGACGAGACCCGCCGCGCCCGAGCTTCCTGCCACCCCCCGAAGACATACGTGGCGAAACCCGGCTAGAGGTATGCGTAAGCCTGTCGTGCCAGGGAAGTCGGCATGGCGGATGAGCGCTCTACCCTAGATAGATCCTGCGAATCGGGTGTCAAGTTCCCCGGGAGTTGGGACTATCTAGAGAAAGTAGGCGTATATAGTCAGCCGATCAACTAACACCGCGGCCTGGAGGACGACATGGCCATCCCAGACCTCATGCCGCATCCTGTGGCAGCCAAGTACGCCGTCCTAGTGGATGTCGGTTATCTCTACGCGGCGGCGGGTGAAGTGCTGCTCGGTGCGAAGGAACGCAAGGAATATCGGGTGGCCGCCGATGAGCTCATCCAGAGTCTACAGAAACATGCAGAGGAACGTATATCTGGCGAACTTCTGCGGATCTATTGGTATGACGCCGCCCGTGACCGTGTGCCGACCGTCGACCAGCGGGTGATCGCCCAGCTTCCCTGGGTCAAGGTGCGCCTCGGCAACCTGAACGCCCGTGGCCAGCAGAAAGGCGTGGACGCGCAGATCAGGAGCGATCTGGAGGCGCTGGCCAGGCACCACGCGGTCACCGACACGATCCTGCTGGCGGGCGATGAGGACATGGTTCCGGCGGTCGAGGCGGCGCAGGCGTACGGCGTGCGCATCCATCTTTGGGGCGTCGAACCTCCTTACGGCACCAACCAGGCCGAACGCCTCGTGTGGGAGTCCGACACCGTCGAAGTGATCTCCGCTGATTTCCTAAGGCCCTTTTTCAGCCGTGCGCCGCAGCCCGTCCCCGTCACCCCACCCGCCGCCGCACCCTCGCCCGCGCAGGTCTTCGCCGGCCGCGCGCCCGTCAAACCGCACGCCAAACCCGGCCAGGTCGCCAAGCTCGGGCCCAGCCGGCCGCGCGTCGAGGACGTGGGCGAGCACGTGGCGCAGAAGTGGATCCTCACCCGCGGCCGCGACAACATCCGCGACCTGCTGCCCGGCCCGATCCTGCCGACCGTCATCGACACCGAGTTGCTGATCGAGGCCGAGAAGGAGCTGGGGCACTCGCTGCGGCCCTATCCCGAGGCTCGGGTGTGGCTGCGTGACGGGTTCTGGGCTCGGGTCTACCGGGAGTTCGACCTGGGGGTGGGGGTCTCGTCGAAGTGATCCGCGACGTACGGCCGGCACCGTGACCCACGGCGCCCGGCCAGGGTCCGGGCGGCCCTGGACCGGCTGTCGTCGGCGGGGCTGAGCCGAGCATCGTCCGGGGTTCCAAGCTCTGGGCGGTGACGTCCGATTTCCGCCAGTCGGTACCTACGGGAAGCGCATACTGTCGGGAACATGCCGCCAACAGAGCTCGACTTCGACTCCTGTTACCGGGCCGTCTCCGCCAGGGACTCCCGGTTCGACGGTCGTTTCTACACCGCGGTGACGACCACCCGTATCTACTGCCGCCCGATCTGCCCCGCCCGTACGCCCGCGTCCCGTAACGTGCGCTTCTACCGGCACGCGGCCTCCGCCGAGGCGGCCGGGTTCCGCCCGTGCAAGCGTTGCCGCCCCGAGCTGTCGCCCGGCGACCCCGGCTGGGACCTGCGCGGCGACCTCATCGGACGGGCGCTGCGCCTCATCGACGACGGCGACGCCGACGAGCAGGGCATCGCCGGGCTGGCCAGGCGGTTGCACATCACCGAACGCCACCTGCACCGGCTGTTCGTGGCCGAGCTGGGCGTCGGGCCGCTGGCGGTCGCGCGCACGAAGCGGCTGCTGCTGGCCAAGCAGCTCCTGACGGAGACGGTGCTGCCGGTGACGGAGGTGGCGTTCGCGGCGGGGTTCGGCAGCGTACGGCAGTTCAACGCGACGATGCGGGAGACGTACGGGTTCACGCCCAGCGAACTGCGCGCCACGTCGGGACCCCGTACGGCCAGAAGCACAGCCGCCTCCCGGACGACCGGCTCCCGTACGGCCGGCAGCACGACCGCCTCACGCACGGTCGGCAGCACGACCAGCTCGCGCACGGCCAGCTCGCGCACGGCCGGCACCACGGTCGGCTCGCGGACGGCCGGAAACATCCCCACGGCCCCCACACCACGCGCCCACGCATTGGTGGCCGACCCGCCCATCCGAGCCTCGCAGAGCTTTCCTGAGGCCGCCACAGCAGAATCTCCCGGTCCTGCGGCGCTGCCCGCCGGGCCCGTCACGCTCCGGCTGCGGCTGAACCGGCGGGAGCCGTACGACGTGGACGGGATCTTCGCGTTCCTGGCCTCCCGGGCGATTCCCGGCCTTGAGGTGGCGGGCCCGAAGTCGTACACCAGAGCCGTAGCAGGCGGGACGATCACCCTCAGCCCCCGGCCGGACCACATCGCCCTGGACGTGGCGGTCGAGGACACCCGGCAGCTCGCCCGCGTCGTGGCCCGCTGCCGCCGGCTGCTCGACCTGGACGCCGATCCCGAGGCGATCTCGGGGGTGCTCGGCCAGACCTCGCTCGCCCCGCTGGTCGCGGCGCGGCCTGGGCTGCGGGTGCCGGGCACGTTCGACGGGTTCGAGCTGGCCGTGCGCGCGGTGGTCGGACAGCAGATCTCGGTGGCCGGCGCCCGTACGCTGCTCGGCCGCATCGTCGCCCGCGCCGACGCGCCCGGTGGCCTCTTCCCCACACCCGCCCACCTGATGGAGACCGACCTGACCGGGCTCGGCCTGACCAACCGCAGGATCGCCACGCTCAAGGAGCTGTCCGCCCACCTGACCGAGGGCCGGATCGACCTGGACGGCGGCCAGGACCCGGCGGAGGCGGTGGCGGGGCTGCTGGAGGTGCGCGGCATCGGCCCGTGGACGGCCGGCTACATCGCGCTCCGCGCGCTGCGCGACCCCGACGCGTGGCCCACGGGCGACCTGGTGCTAGTCAAGCGCATGGCGGCCCTGGGCATCCCGCACGACCACATCGAACGGTGGCGCCCGTGGCGGGCGTACGCCGCCCTGCACCTCTGGAGCTCCTCATGATCGCTGCCCAGCTCGTAGTGACACCGGCGGGGCCGCTGGCCCTGCTGTCCCGCGAGGGTGTGCTGGTCGCGGCCGGCTTCACCGCCGACCCCGAGCAGCTCTTCACCCGCCTCACCCCTGAGCTGCGGGCGGAGGGGCTGGAGGTCGTGGACGACCTCGGTCCCGCCTCGGAGGCCGTCCGCGCGTACCTGGCCGGAGACCTGACCGCCCTGGACGCCGTCCCTGCCTCTCAGCCCGGCACCCCGACCCGCCGCCGCCTGCACGCGGCGTTGCGCGAGGTCAAGCCGGGCACGACGGTCTCGTACGGCGAACTGGCCGAACGAGCGGGCCTGCCGAGGACGGCCGCCAGAGCGGCCGGCTCGGCCTGCTCCCAGAACCTGATCGCCCCCTTCGTCCCCTGCCACCGCGTCCTGCCCAGCAGCGGGGGGTACGGCGGCTATTACTACGGCGTACCGGTAAAAGAGTGGCTCCTTACCCACGAATCCGGAGGCACGGTCAACTCAAAGTGATTGAACGATGTCTCTCGGTAGTACGTTCGGGACGGCGATGCGCGAAGGAGAGCAAGGTGCATCGCACACCCATCGAGGCCGCGCCTGAGCGGCCGAGAGTACGGCCGAACCATGCCGATCTGGCATTCACGCATCTTCCTCAGCCGGACGCCGAGGACCTCTGGCGGCAACTGGTGGCGGTCATATGCGCCGACGACCTCGCGCACGTCTCGACCGGCGGTGAGCCGACGGCAGCCGGCGAAGCTGCGGGCACGACGATCGGCAAGGCGGAGTGCCTGGCACTGGGCAGGGAGGTCGGCCAGGGGATCGGCAGAAGGGTCGGCAGGGCACTCACCGCCACCAGCATCGACGAAGTGCTCGGCTGACCCCTCTGGCGTAGACGGCCGGGGCGATGTTCTGTCGTACCGCCTTCTCTTGGGTGAACGGGCGTCGCTCCCATGCCGAAGGCCGATGGGGGCGGAGGCGGGCGGGGTGGGAGGCATAGACTTTGCGGCAGGTGACGTTAGTGGGCGTGGGCATTATTTGCGGACGCCCACTAGGCGAGCGCAGAACCATAGGGGACGGAGCCCGCGACATGGCCATTGCCGATGATGCCACCGAAGCGCGCGCCCAGGGCTGGCGCACCCTCGCCGCGCTGCACGGGAAGATCGAGGAGCGGCTGGAGAAGGCGCTGCAGAAGGAGCACGGGCTGAGCGTCAGCGAGTACACCGTGCTCGACGTGCTGGCCAGGCAGGACGGGTGGCACATGCGCATGCAGCAGCTCGCCAGGGCCGTCGTGCTGAGCCAGAGCGCCACCACGCGGCTGGTGACCCGGCTGGAGAACCGAGGGCTGCTGCACCGCTACCTGTGCCGGGACGATCGGCGCGGGATCTACTCGGAGGTCACGCCGGCCGGGCGGGAGCTGCTGGCGCTGGCCGGGCCGACGCACGACGCCGTGCTGAAGGAGGTGCTGGCCGAGGCGGCGGAGCAGCCGGAGCTGGCCCCGCTCGCCTCCGTCCTCACCTAGTTCGCCGGTGGGGTGACGTTGCTCTGGATCTCGCCGACCGGTACGTCCCGCGTCGTGTCCAACTGCACCGGCGCGAACTGGAACGGCACCACGTTGCCCTCGACCGTCACCGGCCACACCGTCGTGACGGTCAGCGTGTACTGCTCGCGCGGCTGGTCGATGGACGAGCGCAGGTAACGCACCCCGCACGCGAACGTGCCGCCCTTGACGTACGGCTTGCCCGCCGCCCCGCAGCCCTCCTCGTGCACCTCGGCGCGGTCCTTCGTGGTGCCGGGGTCGATCTTGACCTGCTCCAGCGTGGCCGCCACGGTCACGCTCATGACGCCGGGGATGGTCGCGGTCACCGAGCGGCGGGTCTCGCCGATACCGTCGAGCCACACCCAGGTCGGCAGGTTCACGTAGCTCTTGGCGTCGGGGTTGAGCTTGACGGTGGGCTCGGGGACGGTCAGCGCGGCTCTGGCGATCTCGGCCAGCTCCTGGATGGTGATCCCGGACGGCGGCGTCTGGCCGGGCGGTACGAAGACGAAGGGGTCGAGGGCGGAGAAGCACGCCTCACCCTTGGGGTCGGAGGCGTCGTACGCGGGCCCCCACCAGCGCCCCTCCTTGCCGATCTTGTCCTGGAACTGCTTGAGGAACTCCTTGAACTTCTCCTCGGTCGGGTTCTTGGTGTGGCGGAACCAGTACGCCCGCAGGCTCTCCTGCGTCTTGAGCATGTCGGCCGCGTTCGTGCGGGGCTCGTACCAGCAGGGGCGTTTGAGCACGTAACCGTCGGACTTGCCGCCGCGGGCCCCGTTGCCGGAGACGATGACGTCGGAGTGGTTGAGCACGATCCCCTTCGTCTTGCCGTTGTCGATGAAGGTCTCACCGCTCGGCTCTTCCGGGGGCGCGCCGAGCATCATCGTGCCTGCGACGACCATCGCGATCAGGGCCTTCATACGGGGCACCCCTTATAGCTGTAGCGAAATGTCCTGATCCGCCAGACACCGTCGTCGCCCCGGTGGACGAGGATGGCATGGAGGTGAGGCCGGCGGATCCAGTCGGGCTGGGGCACGACCGCCTTGCCGGTACGCGTGTGGACCACGCGCGCGCCCCGATCGTCCACACAGGCGTTGACCTGTGCGCCCTTGTCGAGCTTCGCGGCGACACGCAGGTTGTAGAGGCGGGACGTGCCTTTCATGCTCTTGTCCTGTTCGGTGTACTGAGACACCCAGTCGTACGCCTCGCGGGCCCCGGTGAGTTCGAGATCCAGATCCTGTAGGTATCGATCGTTTCCGGAGGCGATCGCCTTCCTGGTGGCGAGGTGGTAGTCGGCCATGAGCCGGATCAGCGGATCCCGCTTGGCGGGCCAGTCGATGGTGACCTTGAGCTTGCCGCCGCCGATCGAGACCGTCCCGGCTCCCGGGGTCTCGCTCTCGGAAGGTTCCGGCTCCTCCGCAGGTTCCGGCTCCGCTGCGGCCGTAGCGGAAGGGGGCGCAGAAGCGGCGCCCTCCCCCGGCTGGTACGGCCGCTCGGCCGGACCGCAGCCGGCCACCAGCAGCAGGTTCAGTGCCAGGACCGGCACGATCGCCGTACGTCTCATGCCGACGACTCCCTCACCACATGGATGCGCCACGAAGGCAGCAGTTCCTCGATCAACGCCTCGGTCTCGGGGGCCATCCCGCCCCCGTACGGGTGCGAGGCCGCCCGCCTGGTCAGCCCTTCGACGACGGCGCGCAGCCGGACGATGTCCTCGGTGGCGTGGGTGGCCCGCAGCAGGTCGCGCCAGAGGCCCTCGTCGTCGGCCGCGAGCAGCAGCGCCGCGCGCACGGCCGCGACCGCCGCGTCCGGCTGGCCGCCCGCGATCCGGATCTCGCAGAGCTGGTGGGCGGCGTCGGCCACGGCGGCGCTCACGTCGTACTCCAGGTCGTCGGCCGCCAGCCAGGTGTATCCGCCGGACCTGCGACCGGCCAGCAGCGGGCCGCGGACCAGGCCGAGCGCCTTCTCCAGCAGCACGGCCCTGGCCGTCGGGTCTCCGTGGGAGCGGCGGACGAGCTCGCGGAACAGCGCCCAGTCCGTCCGTACGTCGGGCCCCAGCCGCAGCCGGCCCGCCTCGTCCGTGAGCAGGTTCTCAGGGCCCAGCCACTGGGCGACCCTGGCGATGGTGGCGTCCCTGACCATGTCCTGGACGCCGCGCGGCCACAGCACGCCGCCGAGCACCACAGGATGCACGCCCCCGACGTGGGTCGCCAGGTAGACCAGTAGTTCGGTCGCCAGCGCCATCCGGCCCTCCTCCAGCGAGGGCAGGCCGGTGATCTCGACGGGGCCGAGGATCCTGATCTCGACGGCGGGCGGGTGCAGCCCTTCCAGCGGCTCCGGCTCGGGCATGACCTCGCCGTCGAGGCGGTCGGCCGTGCGGAACAGGTCGATCAGCGCGCGGTAGTGGCGGCGGGGCAGGAGCTGGGCCTCCACCTCGAAGCCCAGCTCGGCGAGCCTGGCCCGGCCGTCCTCGTCGATCTCCAGGGTCCAGGTCGCGTGCGGGACCTCGCCCGCCAGCACGTAACCGGCGGTGTCGCGGCGGGCCAGCAGCGCCAGGCGGCGGGCCTCCTCGTGCGTCGGGGCGACCGCGGACAGCAGGTAGTGGGCGCTGCGCGGGCTGCCGGTGATGCGGCCGGTCAGCACCTCCATGCGCGGGGCCGCGCTCGCCTCCAGCTCGGGCAACACCTCGGCCAGGCCGCCGACGGCCCTGATCCGGCCGGGCGCGATGGCGGTCAGCTCCTCGCCGAAGCCGACGAGCGTGATGCGCATGCGGTCGGACCAGCGGTTGGTGGCCAGCTCGACGGCGAGCGCGGCCAGCGCCGCGGTGGTGTGCGCGCCGCGCACGTTGATCAGGCCCTGCGCGGCCTCCAGGTCGATCAGCACCCGGCCGCCGTCGTCGGTGCCGATGGAGACCAGCCCGGGGTACGGCGCACCGCCCTGCCTCGGCCCGCCCTCCGGCAGCAGGCGGCCCTCGTGGGCGGGCAGCCGCCAGACCTGGCCGCCGTCGGCCGCCGTCCACGGGGCGGGCGGGTCGTCGTCCGCCGGGTGGATCCACAGGTCGAGCGTGCGGGCCGACAGGTGGGCCCCGTACACGATGGGCGGGGTACGGCGCTGGGCGGCCAGTTCGGCGCCGAGCACGCGCAGCCCGACGTCGAGGACGCGAGCGCCCGGCGCGTCGCCGCCGAGCCGCAGCGCGACCTCGGCCTGCGCGGCGTCGTCGCGCGGGCGGACGATCCTGCGGCCGAACACGCGCCGCCAGAGCTGCTCGCGCCGCCGCCTGGCCAGCACGAGCAGCAGCCCGGCGGCGGCCAGCGCGGCGGCGGCCAGGTAGTCGGTCAGGTCGCCGTCCTGGGCCTCCCGCATGATGGTCTGCGGGCCGCGATCGTCCTGGCGCTCGGTCTGCGTGCTCCCCTGGCGGTCGGCCTCCTCGCGGTCCTCCCGCTGGTCCTGCTGGCGGTGTTTGCCCTCGGTCCTGTCCTGCGTCCTGCGCTCGGTCGTGTCGGGCCTGGTCTCGGCCTGCGCCCTGCCGGGGTGCTCGCGCAGGGTCTGCTCGCGCGGCTGGCCGGAAGGAACGATGTGCACGTTTCTGGCGTCATCCGGCATGTCGAGCACCCAGCCGGGCCTGATCAGGTCCGCCATGCGCAGGCGGCTGCCGTCCGGCTGCTCTTTTGCCTGATTAAGTCGGTAAATTTCGGGATAGCGGCGGCCGTCTCCCAGGCACTTCTCCGCGATCTCCCACAGGCTCTCGTGGTGGCGGCCGTGCGGCGGCTGCACCACGTACACCTTCTTGGTCTTGTGCGTCTCCAGCGTCTGCTCGACCAGCGGCGCCGAGTACGCGACCGCCGTCACCGGCGGAGCAGCCGGCGTGGGCGCCAGCTTGGCCAGCGGCACCACCATCGCCCCCGCCGTGAACAGCAGCAGCACCGCGGACACGAGCTTGTTGGCGAGGAACTGCGTGCCGCCGGACATCGGCACGCGGGCGGGCATGCCGACCCTGCGGACGCCGGCGTACACCTCGACCAGCACGCACACGAACAGCTGGAACCAGGCCAGCCAGACGAACAGCACCAGGACGGCGATGATCGTGCTCGGGCCGACGTTGCTGGTCAGCACGTCGATGTCGAGCAGCTCGGGCGCGATCGGCGGTCCGACGAAGGTCAGCAGCGCGTACGGGACGCCGCCCACGAGCGCCACCAGCACGACCAGCGCCCCGAGGCCGGCCAGCACGTCACCGGCACGGCGCCGGGCCGGGACGCGCACGGGCACATGACGTCCGTGGGAACGCGCGGGCTCTCGCGTCGGCATCGCCTCTCCCTTCTCCGGTCAAGCGTCGTGGCTCATGTGTCCCCGCATCCATCGAGTGGCGGGATTCGGTCTATCTCGCTTCGGGCGCGGCCGTGGCCTCGCCGGTCATCTCGGAGCCCGACAGGCCGATGGCGCTGAGGAAGAACGCCTCCCACCGGACCGAGACGGTGACCGTCACCAGTGCCTGGCCCTGGCCGACGGAGCACTCGCCCGGGCTCACGTCGTCGCCGCCCACGGCCGCGACGATCTCGTCGGCCCTGGCGCACACCTGGTCCTCGCCGAGCAGCCGGGTCTGCCCGGTCTGCCTGAGGTGGTCGACGTCGAGCTCGTCGGCGCCGGCCCGCGCGGCCTGCTCGGCCACGTCGGCGGCGCGCAGCCGGGCGTTGATCGCCGACCCGCCGTCCACCAGCAGCCCGGCCAGCAGGAACACCACGACCGAGAACAGCACGGTGAACACCGACATGGACCCGCGCTCGCCGGACCTCATTCGATCCTCCTGAACCGCTCCAGCGGCACCACGGCAGTCCCCGTCAGCCGCTGGGTGCCGCCGAAGCCGAGGAAGCCCAGGTCGAGCTCGCACGTCACCTCGGCGTGCACCTGGCCGCCCTGCTCCCACTCGGACTCGGCGAGCGAGACCTCCGAGGACTGGCAGCGCCCCTGGAGCACGCTCGTGATGATGGCCTCGGCGGCGCCCTCGGCCTCGTCCTGGGTGCGCTGCACGGACGCGGCGCGGGCGGCGTCGCGGGCGGCCCCGTTGACCCGTCCCTGCGACTCCACCACCACGCCGGCGCCGGCCAGGAACATGAGGAACAGCAGGAAGACGGGGGCCAGCATGACCGTCTCCACCGCCATCGAGCCCCGCTCGTTCACTCGCAGTCCTCTCCGCCGTTGTCGGGCCTGAAGCACTCGACGGGGCCGCCCGCGGTGGCGGTGATCGTGAACGCGAGGTCGGGCAGCAACGGGATCACCTGGACGGCGCTGCCGGTCACCGTGACGAAGCGCTCGTCTGGCTCCTTCTCCGAGGTCGTCGCCGTGGCCTCGCGCAGCAGCCGGGGACCGATCGTGCGGACGATCTCGGTGGCCTTCGCGGTGGCCGCGCCCTCCCACGCGCCGGAGTCGAACGGGGCCGACCTGGCCACCCTGGCACCCTCCTGGGCCGCCGCCTCGGCGACCTCGCGGGCGTGGAACCAGAGCGCGACCTGCACGATGAGCAGCGCGGTCGCGAGGACGACCGGCATGAGCAGGGCCAGCTCGATCACGGTCACGCCACGCTCGTCCCGAGTCGGCCGGACGGTCGTACCGCGCTCGTCCCGAGGGCGGACGGTCACGGCTCGCCGCCACCGCCGCCGCCACCGCCACCGCCGAAGTTCTCCTGGATCTGCGCCTGCTGATCCTTGACCAGGTTGGCGATCAACGTGGCCAGGCCGAGCGCGACGCCGGCGATGATCGCGGTGATGATCACCCACTCGACGGCGGAGGCGCCCCGGGTGGGCGCGGTCCTGGCACGGTGGAGACGATCGCCCATGAACGCGATGAAATACACGATCCAGGGATGGTTCATCAGACCCCCAACATCTTCATAGCGGCGGGATAACTGAGAAAGATCACAAAACCGGCGCACAGCAGGAGCTGGGCGACGAGCATCGACTGGGAGCGCTCGCCGGCCCGGCCCTCGATCTCCGCCAGCTCGCGCCGGCGCAGCGTGGCGGCCCTGGCGGTCAGCGAGGCGCGTACCTTCGCGCCGTCGTCCGCGACCAGGCCGAGCGCGGCGGACAGGTCGCGCAGCTCGTCGACGTTGATCTCCTCGCCGAGCTGGCCGAGCGCCTGCCACGGGGTGATGCCGACGATCCTGGCGCCGCCGAGCGCGTCACGGATGCGGCCCATCGCCCAGTTGGGCTGCTCGCCGCTGACCGAGACGGCCATCATCAGGGCCTCGGGCACGCCGCGCCCGCCGGCCAGGTTCATGGAGACGAGGTCGAGGAAGGCTCCGACGACGTGGCGGAAGTCGCGCCGCCGGGCCGCGGCGTCCCGCTTGATCTGCAGGTCGGGCAGGAAGAAGAAGACGGCCGCCGCCACGATCGCGGCCCAGAACGGCACGGTCAGGGAGGCGCCCCACTCCATGAGCACCAGCCAGGCGAGCAGCAGCGGGAAGACGAGCAGACCGCCGGCCGCCAGCAGCACCTTGGTGGCCAGGAACGCCTCGAACGAGCGGCCCAGCAGGGCCAGGTCCGCCTTGGCCGACCTGACCTCCCAGCCGCGGGCGCCGTACAGGCGGGCCAGGCGGGCGCCGAGGCCGTGGCGGAACGCGCTGACCTCCTCGTCGGGCAGCACGAGCTGGATGCGGGGCGCGCCCGCGTCCTCGCGCACGGCGTCGAGCGCGAGCAGCCGCGCCACCAGCCCGGGACGGGCCGGGAAGAGCGCCCGGAGCAGGACGAACAGGCCGAGCCCCGCCACCGCTCCCGCCAGCGCGCCCTCAACCATCGCCACCGCCTCCTCCCATGAGCAGCCGCGTGGGCTTGTCGAACCTGGCCAGCCGCCGCATCCAGGCGAACCCGGCGCCGAACAGCCCGGCCACGACGACCAGGACCGCCTGGCCCAGCACGCCCTCGTACTCGGCGACGTAGGAGGGGTTGAAGACGACGAGGATCCCGGCGAAGGCCAGCGCGGTGATCACCACGATCTGCACGCTGCGCCGGGTGGCCCGGCGCTCGGCCTCGACCCGGCGGCGCATGTCGAGCTCCTCACGGGCCGAGACGGCCAGCGCGCCGAGCACGTCGCGCAGGCCGGGGCCGCGCAGCTTGGAGTTGAGGATGAGCGCGGCCACGACGAGGTCGGCCGAGGGGTCGTCGAGCTCGTCGGCGAAGCGGCCGAGCGCCTCGGGCAGCGCCATCCTGGTGTGCAGCCGGTCGATCATGGCGCGCAGGTGGGGCCTGAGCGTGGGGGCGGCGGCCCTGATGGACGACGGGATGGCCTGTTCGAGGCCGGCGGCGCCGGCGATCGTGTCGCGCAGCGACTCCGTCCAGGCGGCCAGTCCCTCCAGGCGCTGCATGGCCGTGCGCTCTTCTGCCGCGCCGCCGGCGAGCCCGCGCCAGGCGAAGACGAGCAGCACCGTGCCCACCGCGACGACCGGCCAGCCGGTGACGATCAGCACCAGGGTGGCGGCCACCGCCGCCACGGCGGCGCGGGTGGTCAGCACCTTGATCAGGTGGCGCTTGGGCCTGGCCGGGCTGGGGCGCAGGCCGTACAGGGCGAGGCAGAACAGGAACAGGCCGCCGCCGGCGGCCGCCCCCGCGAGCAGGGCGAGCGGGTCGAACGTGAACGGCATACGTCATCGACCTCCAGGAAGACCCGTGGCAGCGGTCACGCCCGTGATGGCGGACCCGCCTGGGGCGGCGGTCGTGAGCACAGCGGCGGTCATGCGTCACCAGCCCCCGGGGTTGTAGCCGTGGGCGGCGAGCTCTTCCAGGCAGGAGAGCGGGGCGTGCGGGACGGCGCAGCCGTCGGGGCCCGGGGCGAAGACCTCGCTGGACAGCACCCGGCCGTCGCAGCCGTTGACCTCGCGGATGCTGGAGACGTATCGCCGGAGCCTGCCGCCGAGGTGGTAGTCGTTGCGCTTCTCGATGAAGACGACGAAGTCGATGGCGCCGGCGATGAGCATGTGGGTGGCGTCGATCGGCAGCCGCTCGCGGGCCTGCAGCGCGTAGGTGGAGATGCGGTTGAAGACCTCCATGCTGGAGTTGGCGTGGATGGTCGACAGGGAGCCGTCGTTGCCCTGGGTCATCGCGTTGAGCATGGTGACGATCTCGTCGCCGAGCACCTCGCCGACGATGACGCGGCTGGGGTTCATCCGCAGCGAGCGCCGGACGAGCTCGGCCATGGAGATCTCGCCCTGGCCCTCGGAGTTGGGCAGGCGCTGCTCGAAGGCGACCACGTTGGGATGGAGCTCGGGGAACTGGTCGAGGCCCAGCTCAAGGGCGCGTTCGACGGTGATGAGGCGTTCGCCGGGCGGGATCTCGTTGGCCAGGGCGCGCAGCAGGGTGGTCTTGCCGGCGTTGGTGGACCCGGCGATCATGAGGTTCTTGCGGGCGGCGACGGCGGCCGACAGGAAGCGCCCGACGTCGGGGCCGATCGTGCCGTTGCCCACGAGGTCGGACATGAAGACCTTGCCCAGGCGGGCCCGCCGGATCGACACGGCCGGCCTGACCGTGACGTCCATGACCGCGCTCAGCCGGGAGCCGTCGGGCAGGCGCAGGTCGAGCTGGGGGTTGGCGGTGTCGAACGGCCGGCTCGACAGCCCGGAGTAGGCCGCCAGGATCTGGATCAGCTCGATCAGCTCGTCGTCGGACTCGGCGACCGGGTCGTGGGTCAGCTCCTGGCCGTCGGCGTAGCTGACGAACACCTTGTCGCAGCCGTTGATGTCGATGTTCTCGACCTGGGTGTCGTCGAGCAGCGGCTGCAGCCGCCCCACCCCGAACAGCGCCGCGTGGATGCCGGCCGCGAGCGCCTCCTCCTCCTCGACGGTGGGCGGGGTGCGGCCGAGCCCGATCTCACTGCGGGCGTGCTCCTCCAGCACCTGGGAGATGAGCGCGCGGGCGAACTGGCGCTCGTCCTCGCCGCTCATCGGGGGCAGGCCGTTGGCCTGGTCGAGCCGGCGCTGGTGGGCCAGCCGGTCGCCGACCTCCTGGCGGAAACGCTTGACGAGGGAGTGGTCGATCATCGGTGACTCACCAGCCTCCCCGCGAGGTCTCTGGCCGTGCGGATGAGCAGCGAGCGGTCGAGCCGGCCGCCCCACTGGCCGCGCAGCAGCTCGGCGCCCTTGGGGTCGTAGGCCAGGCCGTGCACGAACTGCACGCTGTGGCCGACGATCCTGCGTACGTCCTCGATCGAGCCCCGGTAGTTGCGCGGGTCGGCGATCACGACGACGCCGTGGGCCTTGCTGACCTGCAGCCGCTCGCGCAGGTGGGCCACGTGGTCGAGGGTGGCCCTGGTGAGCAGCACGACCTGCTCGGACTCGGCCATCAGGTCGCCGAGCTGCGGATGCGCGCCGAGCCTGCCGCAGTCGGCGATCACGTCGGCGTCGGGCATGGCGGCCAGCGCCCGGCCGAGCGCGCCCCACATCCAGGCGAGCCCGGCCGCCTGCTCGCCGTGGGTGAGCCCGACGAGCACGTCGAGCCCGCCGATGATCTTCTGGGTGTGCTGGTGGATCTGCGCCGCCTCAAGCCCGCGGCGGGCGGTCGCGCCCAGCGTGAGCAGCCCCTTGCCGGGGTTGAGCACGCCTCCGTCCGCGGCGGGCAGCCGGTAGGCGAGGTCGCCGCCCGCGGGGTCGCATTCGGCCAGCAGCACCGGCCGCGGCCACACCGCCGCCAGGGCCGTGGCGGCGGTGGTCACCCCCGGCGCGCCCTTGTCGGCCGCCAGTACGATCAGCGCCACGTCAGCGTGCCCCCGGAAGCTCGGCCACGGCGACCTCTCCCGCGGAGGCGGCGGCCACGATCTCGGGCGCGGCGGGCGCTTCCACGACCACGGTGATCTGACCGGAATTTCCGGTTCTCGACCTGTCGCCGACGCTGAAGACGAGGGCGCTCGCGGCGAATACGCGGCTTTCTCCCTGACTCGACCGAGCCGGTACGAATATCACCTGTACGCGGTCGCCCGCCTGCACTCCGGCCGGCATTTGCCCGGGTTTCAGGGCCAGCCCGACAGTGGCTTTTCCCTCTCCGAGTTCGCTGCTGGCGCGCACGCCCATCTCGTTGGTCAGCAGGGTGCCGGGCAGGAGGGTGACGGCGGCGAAGCTGTCGAGCACCTTGTCGCGTTGTGTCCATGAGACGAAGGCGATGCCCGTGTCGGCGATCTTCACTTCCTCGATCGCCTGCGGGGTGAACTTCTGGCCCGCGCCGATCTGCTGCGTGACGCGGATGGCGGAGACGCGGTCGCCGCTGCGCAGGACGAGCAGGGTCGTGGCCAGCGCGCCGCCGAGGATGAGCAGGACGGCCAGCGCCGCCAGCGCCGGCTTGCGTTCCCTGGGTGGAACAGGGAGCTTGCGCGAGGCCGGGCCGGACAACCCCGCCGCGTTGGCGGCAGGCTTTTCACTGGTCCTCATGGGTGGGGGGCTCCCGGGGGTGAATTGCGGAATTCACGCCATTATGTGGGGATCACCACGGCGGTGTTGGCGGAATTCGCGGACCCATGCTCGTTTCGCAGGTGACATGATGTCAAGCCGAATTCATCGATGCCTGTTGTTTCTATCGAGTTGACGAATCCCGCTATTTCCGGCTAGTCACCACATCAATCACATCCGTCACTTTATTCACACACATTTCGGCTTTTGTGCCGACATCCAGTGCTAAATCCACTCCGGCGGCGATTCCCCATGCCATTGCCGTCAACCGGCGCGCCAGACCACGTTCCGGACGCTAATTTGGCGCCCGAAGTCGACCGAGGAGACGGCCCCATGCGGATCATGCTCACCGTCATCGGCGGGCAGGGCGACCGTGACGTCGTCATCGATGGCGACGACGGCGCCACGGTGGCGGAGCTGAGCGCGGCGCTGGGCGACCAGGCGCCGCTGGCGACGGTGGTCCGCCTGCCCAAGAACCGGGCGCCCTACGGGATGGCCCAGGGCGGCGCCTACGTGCCCCGGCCGCGCCGGCCCGAGCGCTCCGACATGGGACCGCCCGCGCTGTGGCGCGACGGCCGGACGCTCGACCCAGGAGCGCCGGTCGCCGCCGTGCTGCGCGACGGCGACATCGTCAAGCTCGACCCCCAGCTCGCCCGCGCGACCCTCGTCGCGGAACCCGGCGGGGTGGCCGAGGTACGCGTCGTGGGCGGGCCCGCCGCAGGGGCCGTGCACCGGCTCGGGCTCGGCGTCCACGTGATCGGCTCCGATCCGATGTGCGCCATCGCCGCAGGTGACCCGGCCCTGGCCCCCGAGGCGGTCACCGTACGCGTGACGCCCGAGGCGATCACCGTCGAGCGGGCCTGGCTGCCGCCGGGAGAGGCCCCGAGGCTCAAGCTCAAGGGACGCTGGGCCGACGAGGTCGCCGAGCTCACCGCGCGCACGGCCGAGCGCGAGGCGGCCGAGTTCGCGGCCGGTTACGGCGAGGTGCCCGAGCTCGACGGGCGCCCGCTCACCGAGCCGGTGGAGTGGCCCGACCAGGCCGTGCTGACCTGCGGCTCCTCGGTGTTCGTGCTGACCTCGATCGAGCCGAAGGACGCGCACCTGGCCCCGCGCGGCGAGGGCGGCGTCGCCTACAACCGCCCGCCCCGGCTGCGCAGGCCCGAGCCAGAGCGCGCGTTCGTCCGGCCCAAGGAGCCGTCGAGGAACGAGGGCATGCGGCTGCAACTGCTGGCGGCGCTCCTGCCCGCCGTGCTCGGGGTGACCCTGGCCATCGCGCTCAAGCAGCCGTACTACCTGCTCGTCGCCCTCATGACGCCCGTGATCATGATCGGCCAGTGGTGGAGCGACCGCCGCCACGGCAAGAAGCAGCACAAGAAGGCCGTCAAGGAGTGGCAGGAGAAGGTCGAGGAGTACGACGCGGCGGTCGAGCGGGCCAGGGTGGCCGACGAGGCGGCCCGCAGGGCCGACGCGCCCGACCCCGCCCAGGTGCTGCTGACCGCCACCGGGCCGCGCAGGCGGCTGTGGGAGCGCAGGATCCACGACTCCGACGCGCTCAGGCTGCGCGTCGGGCTGGCCGACCTGCCCGCCGACCTGCAGTTGTCGGAGGAGCAGGGCGGGCCCATCGACCCGCCGATCTGCCGCTCTGTGCCGGTCGCGCTGCCCATGCGGCGGCTGGGGGTGGCCGGCGTGACCGGGCCGCGCTCCGCCGCGACCAGCCTGGCGAGCTGGCTGATCGCCCAGGCCGCGACCCTGCACAGCCCGCGCGACCTGGCCATCGTGGTGGTCTCCGCCCACCCCGACGCCGAGCGCCGCTGGGGCTGGCTGCGCTGGCTGCCGCACTGCACGCCGCGCGCGGGCGAGGAGTGCGTGGTGCTGGTGGGCGCCGATCCCGAGTCGGCCGGGCGGCGGGTCGCCGAGCTGGCCGCGCTCATCGACGAGCGCCAGAACACCGCCATCCCCGAACTGGGCAAGATCCCCACCGGCTGGGACGACCTCGGCGGTCCCGAGAAGCCCACGTTCTCCTCCTACGACGTGCGCCCGTACGACGTGCTGGTGGTCCTCGACGGCGCCCAGGTGCTGCGCGGGCTGCCCAGCATGCCGCAGGTGCTGCGCCAGGGCCCGCGCTCCGGCGTCTACACCCTCGCCATCGACGACGACCAGCGCCTGCTGCCCGAGGAGTGCCAGACGGTGGCCGCGTGCGGCGCCGACGGCCTCGTCCGGCTGCGCGGCGGCGGCCTCGACGTGATCGGCCCGCTGCTCGCCGACCTCGTCTCCGTCACCTGGTGCGACCGCCTGGCCAGGGCGCTGGCCCCGATCCGCGACGTGAGCCGCGACGACCCGGGCGGCAACCTGCCCGACGCGGCCCGCCTGCTCGACCTCATGGGCATGCCCGTACCGTCCGGCAAGGAGCTGGCCGCCCAGTGGAGAGAGCACGGCAGCACCGAGGCGCTGATCGGCGTCGGCCCCGACGGGCCCTTCACCGTGGACCTCAAGCTCGACGGCCCTCACGGGCTGATCGCCGGCACCACGGGCGCGGGCAAGTCGGAGCTGCTGCAGACGCTGATCTGCTCGCTGGCGGTGGCCAACCGGCCCGACCAGCTCACGTTCGTGCTGATCGACTACAAGGGCGGGGCGGCCTTCAAGGAGTGCGTACGCCTGCCGCACACGGTCGGCATGGTGAGCGACCTGGACGGGCACCTGACGCAGCGGGCCCTCGACTCGCTGGCGGCCGAGCTGCGGCGCAGGGAGCGGCTGCTGCTGTCGGCCGGCGCGAAGGACATCAACGACTACGAGGGGCCGGGGATGCCCCGGCTGGTCCTGATCATCGACGAGTTCGCCGCCCTGGTGGCCGAATTGCCGGACTTCGTGACAGGGCTCGTGGACATCGCGCGCAGGGGGCGGTCGCTGGGCATCCACCTCATCCTGGCCACCCAGCGGCCCGCCGGCGTGGTGACGGCCGACATCCAGGCCAACACCTCGCTGCGGATCGCGTTGCGGGTGACCGAGCCGGCCGAGTCGGCCGACGTCATCGACACGCCGGACGCCGCGCACATCTCCAAGTCCACGCCCGGGCGCTGCTACGTGCGTTCTGGGGTGGGGGCGGCGGTGGCCGTGCAGACCGCGCGGGTCGGCGGGCGCTCCCCCGCCGGACCCGGTGGTACGCCTGGCGCGCCGTCTTCGGGTGGCGGGGGCGTACGGGTGCTGGACGGGGCCTGGCGCGCCCTCGGCAAGCCGCTGCCGCCGCCACCGCGGCCGGTCGAGGAGGAGTCGACGACCACCGACCTCACGCTCGTCGCCGACGCCCTCATCGAGGCCGCGAACCTGGCCGGCGTGCCCGCCCAGCCGAGCCCGTGGTTGGACCCGCTGCCCACGCACCTGGTCCTCGACCTGCCCGCCGACCCACCGGGGGGCGCGGAGGTGGCACCGATCCCGTTCGGGAGCACCGACCGGCCGTGGGCGCAGGACCGGCAGCGGCTGGCGCTCGACGTGGCCCACGGCGGGCACCTGCTCATCGCCGGCGCCGCGCGCAGCGGCAGGTCCACGGCGCTGCGCACGATCGCCGGATCCATCGCCTGCCACGCCTCGCCCGAGGACGTGCACCTGCACGCCGTGGACTGCGGCTCGGGCGCGCTGCTGCCCCTGGTCGCCATGCCCCACTGCGGCGCCGTCGTGACGCGCGACCAGCTCGACCGGGTGGAACGGCTGCTCACCCGGCTGCGGATCGAGGTGGGCCGCCGGCAGCAGTTGCTGGCCGAGGCCGGGCACGCCTCGCTGGCCGAATACCGGCAGGCGGGGCACCGGCTGCCGTGGCTGGTGTTCATGCTCGACCGGTGGGAGGGCTTCGTGGCCGCGTTCGAGGGCTACGACTACGGGCGGCTGATCGAGGCGCTGCTGCAGCTGCTGCGTGAGGGGCCGGCGGTCGGGTTCAGGGCGGTGGTCAGCGCCGACCGGTCGGGGCTGCTCGGGCAGGTGTCGACGGTGTTCGACGACCGGTTGCTGCTGCGGCTGTCGGACAACGCCGACTACGGCTTGGCGGGCTTCCCGCTCAAGGGGCTGCCCTCGGTCATGCCGGCCGGGCGGGCCCTGTCGATGGGCGAGCACGGCATCGTGGAGCACCAGATCGCCCTGCTGGCCGCGGACCCGGCCGGTCCGGCCCAGGTCGCCGCCCTCCAAGCCCTGGCCCGCACCGCCACGGACCCGACCGGCCCCGCCGACGCCGACGCCGATCCGTTCCGTTCCACCCACCCGTCCGGTGCCGCCGGCCCTTCCGGCGGTCTGGCCGGCAGGAGCGGGGGGCCCGCGCATGCCATGGTGCCCGGGAGAAGTGCGTGGCGGTGGGGTGGGGAGCCGCCGTTGCGGGTCGACGCGCTGCCGATGCGCATCACCGCCGCTCAGGCGCTGGCTCTGGAGCCGGGGTTCAGCCCGCCGTCGCCTCTGTGGGCGTTGCTCGGCGCGGGGGGTGACGCGCTCGCGCCGCTCGGGATCGACCTGATGGCCCAGGGGCCCGCCGCCGTGATCGCCGGGCCGTCGCGCTCGGGCCGCTCGTCGGTGCTGATGACCGCCGCCCACTGGCTGATCTCCCAGGGCACGCCGGTCGTCGCCGTCGCCCCCAGGCGCAGCCCGCTGCGTGATCTCGACGGCGCGCTGGCCGTGCTGAACGGCGAGGCCACCGACCTGCTGGAGATCCTGGCCGACCAGCGCCACTACGTCGTGCTGGTGGACGACGCCGAGCTGGTCAACGCCGACGGCCCGTTGGGCACCGCCCTGGAGGAGGTGCTGAGGACCGGGCGCGACGGCGACCACGGCCTGCTCGTCGCGGGCACGACGGGCGACCTGGCCGTGGCGTACCGGGGGTTCGTGGCGGAGGCCCGCAAGGCTCGTACGGGGATGCTCCTGGCGGTGCAGGGGCAGACCGACGGCGACCTGTTCACGATCCGGCTGCCGCGCGGCACGACCGGCGGACCGGCGGGGCGCGGGTTCCTGGTGACGACGGGCAACCTCACCCCGATCCAGGCGGCCCTGCCTGACACCGCCTGAAGTCACACCGGGCCGGGCAGGCCCGCCGGACGCCGCCTGAGCTCAGTCCTCGTCCGCGGGCAGGGTGAAAAAACGGACGTAGACGGGGCGGGCGTCCGGCGGGGTCTCCTCCGGCGGGCGGTTGTAGCGCATGAGCAGCGCGATGTACTCCTCGTAGAACGCGTCGAGCTCCTCCTTCGTCACGCGCGCCAGCCCGCGCGAACCGCGCGCCCAGGCGGGGTCGGCCCGGTAGGCGGCGGGGAAGCGCTCGAACAGGACGCGGTCCTCCTCGTAGCCGACCCGGTGGAACTCCTCCAGCACGGCCTGGTCCTCGGGCGCCACCTGGTCGGGGGTGGGCAGGCGCATGTCCCTGGGGGTGGAGGCGCGGCGCCACCAGCGTTCGCGGCCCGTGGAGCGCTCGGGGATCTCCTCGATGAAGCCGTACTTCTCCAGCTGGCGCAGGTGGTAGCTGGTCGTGCCGGTCTTCGCGCCGAGCAGGTCGCCGAGGGTGGTGGAGGTGGCGGGACCGTGCACGTTGAGGTGGGTCAGCATGCGGCGGCGCATCGGGTGGGCCAGCGCCTTGAGCCGCTCGGGGTCGTCGAGCAGGTACGGCTCCTCATCCTTCATGAGGATCAGGCTAATACTCCCGAACGATATCTGCAGACTCTTGTTTGCCGAGAGCTCTCTGCAGACTAGTCTCTGCGGTATGCGAAGAATCGTCGCGGCCCTGAGCGCCGTGTTAACCGCGTCAACCGTCCTCGTCGCGTCGGCCTGGCCCGGCGCGACCCCCGCCGCCGCCGCCGAGACGCCGGCCACCTGGCCTGGGGCGACGCGCACCACCATCGCCGAGACGCCGGCGCCCGCCGTACCCGCCGACCTGACCTCGACCGAGGTGAGCTTCCGTGGCGGCGGAGGGCTGGAGCTGCACGGGAGCGTGATCAGCCAGGCCGGCGCCAAGGAGGGGCGGCCGGGGGTCGTGCTCGTGCACGGCGCCGGCACGGGGACCCCGAGGGAGAAGCTGCTCGGCGAGGCGGTGGCCTTCGCGCGGCAGGGCATGTCCGTGCTCGTCTACGACAAGCGTTCGCAGGGCTACTCGCTCTTCGAGCGCTCGTACCCGCAGCTCGCCGAGGACGCGCTGGGCGCGGTCGGGACGCTGCGGCGTCAGCCCGGCGTGGATCCGGCCAAGGTCGGCCTCTGGGGGCTCAGCGAGGGCGGATGGGTGGTCCCGATCGCCGCCACCCGTTCGCGGGACGTCGCCTTCGTCATCCTCGTCGGCGCCAACGGACTCAACCCGCTGCGGCAGCAGACCTGGGCCGTGGCGGCCGGGCTGCGCAAGGCGGGCGTGAGCGGGTCGCTGGTGGATCGGGCCGAGCACAACCTGTATCGGGTGATCGCGGACGGCGGGATGTTCCCCCAGCCCTACTTCGACCCGGCGCCGGTCATCGGGCGGCTGCGTCAGCCCGTGCTGGCCGTCTGGGGCGTGCACGACCTGCTCACGCCGCCGGTGGAGACGCCGCCCATCTTCGCCAAGGCCCTGGAGGACGGCGGGAACCGCCGGTACACGTTCCGGTTCTTCCCCGGCGCCGATCACGCCGCGCACCTGACCCCCGACGGCGGCGTCACCCGGCTGCCCGAGCTGGCTCCCGGCTATCCCGAGCTGGTCGGGACCTGGGTCGGCCAGGCCACGTCAGGACGCGCTCCCCTGGCCCAGGTGTCCGGCCCCGCGCCCGAGCAGGCGAGCAGGACCGTCGCGGTGCCGCCCACCGCGTGGTGGGAGTCGGCGGGCGCGCAGCTCGTGGCGCTGGCGCTGTTCCTGGTGGCCTTCTGCGGCTATCCGCTGGTGGCCCTGGTCCGGCGGATCAGGAGGCGGCGTGACGTGGCGCCGGTCAAGGCGGCGCGGCTGGTCAGCGCGGGCGGGCTCACGGCGGTGGCCGGCGGGTTCGCGTACCTGTTCTACGTGGTCATGACCGGCGGCAAGCTGTCCGAGCCGGGGCCGCTGCTGGCCGGCCGGCCCGTCGTCTGGCTGGCGTTGCAGGCGGTCGCGGTCGCGACCGTGGTGGCGACCGCGCTCACCGCGGCGCGGTGGCGGCGGGCCGCCACCCGCGGCGAGCGGGCCCGGCTGGGGCTGGTCGTCGCGGGCGGCACGCTCTTCGTGCCCTGGGCGCTGTACTGGGGACTGCTGCTCCCGTGAGCGGCCCGCGGCGCGGGTCAGCCGATGCGGCCGTTGACCACCGAGTCGGAGTCGCCGCCCCAGACGTCGTCGTCCTCGTGCAACCAGGTCGTGGACTCGCGGTCGTTGGACTGGTCGGCGCCGCCCGCGCCGGCGCCCATTCCGCCCATCGGCATGAACGGCATGCCGCCCGTCCCGGAGGCCCCGCGGGCGGCGGCTCCCGCCGCTCCCGGGCCCATCGCGCCGCCGACGCCGCCCACCCCGCCGAAGGTGCCGGCACCGCCACCCGGCCCGTACGACGGCGTGCTGGGGCTGTTGTAGCCGGTCGTGGTGGGGACGTTCTGGCCGTAGGGCGAGGTCGTGCCGAGGGACTGGTTCGTGGCGGTGGGCTGGAAGTCCTGGAGGTTGGTCTTGGGGCTCCCGATGGTCCCCGGGTTCACGGAGCCGTTCGGGTCGGTGGTGGTGGGAATCTGCCCGTTCGGGATGTTCCCGTTCGGCGCGCCGGGAACGCCGGGCTGGCCGGGGTTCGACGGATCGCCCGCGCCGGGAGTGGTCGGCGTGCCGGGCAGCGACGGGTCGCCGGTGCCGGGCAGGTTCGGCGTGCCGTCGCTGGGACCACCGGGACCACCGGGGATGTCGCCGGCGCCCGGCGGGTTCTGGCCAGGCCCGTACGGGGGCCCATAAGGGGGCAGGTTGGAGCTGGTGTTGAGCGGATAGGGCGTGCCATTGGGGTACTTCACCGGCGGCGGCTTGCCGTTCCACGGGTCCGGGGGCTTGATGTCGGGAAGCGTCGACTCCACCGAGTCCGGCATCACCGTGAAGACCGCCTGGAGGTCCGCGCTGAGCGTCTGCAGGTGCTCGCCCGCCAGGTCGTTCTGCGACCCCCAGCTGTGGTCAGCCTCGTTCTCGACGTTGTCGTCACCGACGCCGCTGTTGGGGTTCCTGTAGTAGCCCTTGTACGTGCTCCACACGTCGGGGATGCTGTCGTTCCAGGTGCCGATGCCCTGGTTGTGCCAGGTGTCCAGGATGCCCTTGTGGCCGTCGTCGATGAAGGCCTGATGCGCCTGCACCACCTTGCCGAGGCCGTCCAGGGACTTCTTGAGGGGGGACAGCGCCTCGATCAGCTTGCCCATGGTGACGTACAGGATGCCGAGCGCCGTCTGCGCCTCGACCGAGGACTTGCCCTCCCAGACCTTGGCCAGCTCGACGGCCTGATCCTTGACGGCCTCCCTGGCGGTGCCGAGGGCCTTGTGCGCGTTCTCGTAGGCGGTCGCCGCCTTGGGGATGCCCTTGGTGGGGTCGAGACCCTTGATGAGGGTCACGACCTGCTCGACGTTGTAGGCGTCCGTCTTGACGCTGAAGTCGAGGCAGAGGGTCTTCAGCATGTGCACCTGGTGCTTGGTCTTGCCCACGCCGATCAGCCTCCGCCCTGGTTGGCGGCGTTCGTCACCTTGTAGGTGCCGGCGCCCGCCTCCACGAGGGCTATCGCGGTGTTGAGGCTGGTCAGCACGTCCTGATACATCTTCTGTATCTCGGTGTGGCTGTGCTCCAGCTGGGAGCCGAACTCGCCGCCGGCCCAGCCCTTGACGGTCTGCAGCTGCTCACGCAGCGCCGTCAGCGTGTAGCTCACCATGCTGAGGTCCTGGAGGGAGCCCGGCCGGGTGCCGGTGCCCATCATGTCGATGGGCTTCAGTGCCTCGCGCAGCGCTCCCGCGATGTTCTCGATCTTCTTCGCGTCGTACGTGACGCCGTCCCGGTCGGCGACGAGCCCCGGCCAGTCCTTAGGTGGTTCCGTTCCCATGAGACTCCCCCTTGGCACTCGATCAAGGAGCTTAGTGGATCGTTTCTTTGCCGTACAGAAGACCCATAGTCAACATGCGTAACATAAGCAAATATGCAGAACCAAAAAGATCTTTATCAGGCGCATCGCTTCATGACGCAGCGCCTGGGACTCGCCCTGCTCCAGGGTGAGCCGGATCTGCCCGAGTCCCCGATGCGGCGGCACAACGTCGCCACCTTCGCGGGGATCATCATCGCGGTGCTCATCATGGCCGCGTTCGGGATCTGGGGCCTGCTCAAGCCCGGCAACGCCACCAAGCTGACGGACGCCGGCCAGTTGCTGCTGGAGGAGGAGACCGGCGCCTCCTACGTCTACAACCAGAAGAGCGGGACGCTGCAGCCGGTGGCGAACTACGTCTCCGCCCGGCTGCTGCTCGACAGCCAGGAGATCAAGGTCAGAACGGTGTCGGCCGAGTCGCTGGCCGGCTACACCCGGGGGCACAAGGTCGGCATCATGGGCGCGCCCGACTCGCTGCCCAAGCCGGCCCGGCTGGTCAAGGCGCCGTGGTCGGCCTGCGTGGTCGAGGGCGCCGACGCCGCCAACGTACGCAAGGCGTACGTGACGCTCGTGGCCGGGATCGACGTCGGCGGGACGCCCGTGGGCGGCGAGGCGCTGGTCGTCAGCGACGGGCAGCAGAACTGGGTGCTGTGGGCCAACCAGCGCATGCGCGTGCGGAACGTGGACCGCCTCACCGACCAGACGCCGCGCCGCGTACCCGCCTCCTGGGTCAACGCCATCCCCGCGGGCACGGACTTCGCCCCTCCGGTGATCCCGCAGCGCGGCAAGAAGACCCGTGGACCCGGCGGCGCGGCGGCCAGGGCCGGGCACGTGTACAAGGTGGCCTCCATGGCGGGCGCCCCGGAACGCTGGTACGTCCTGCTCCCCGACGGCCTGGCCCCGATCAGCCACACGCAGGCGATGCTGCTGCTCCAGGACCCAGCCAGCAAGATCGCGTACGGCAAGAGCCCGGTGCGCGAGTCGGCGATCGACGCCGCGAGCGCCAACGCGACCAAGGCGTCGGCCCGCAACCTGCAGAACCCGGGCCTGCCCAAGACGATGCCGCGCTTCCGCGCGCCCGGCGTGACGGCCCCGCTCTGCGCCGTCTACGGCAACACCCTCAAGGGCTCGACCAGCGCGGTCCTGTCCACCGGCAGCAAGATCCGTATCCCGACGCCGCCGGCCAGCGCCGGCCCCGACAAGGTCGACCAGGTGCTGCTGCCGCCCGGCACCGCCGTACTGGCCGGGACCCTGCCAGGCGACGGGCAGCTCTCGGCGGTGCAGCAGTACTCGCTGATCACGGATCAGGGCCGGAGGTTCCGGCTGGCCTCCGCCGACGTCGTGGGCAAGCTGGGCTACGACACCACCGACGTGGCGCCGGTGCCCGCCCACCTGCTGCGGCTGATCCCCGACGGCCCCTCGCTGGACCCGGCGGCGGCGGGGACACCGGTGCCGGACACCATGCCGCTCCAGCAGCAACAGTCCCAGTGACGCCCGTGCGCCGCCGGCGTGGAGCCGGCGGCGGACAGCGAACCGGCCGGAGTCAGATCTCCAGGTTGGTCTTGGGCATGAGCTGCCCGGTCTTCTTGTCGTACTCCAGCCCGTCGTTCGTGAACGGCTGGCGCATGTCGTCCGGGGTCTTCCCCTTGCCGGTCATCGCCGACATCTCGTTCGGCATGGCCTTGACCGTGGGGAACGACTTGCCCGTCATCTCGCTGAGGGTGATGACGCCGAAGATGACTCCGGTGAGGATCAGGGCCGCCTTGATGTTGTTCGCCAGGATCTTCTTGGCGCCCTGGAGCATCATCTTGCCCAGCGCGGCGTCGATGCCGAGCACGACCGCGTTGTAGGCGGGCAGCCATCGTGCGGCGAAGACGAACAGGCCCCAGGCCGCCATGGCGATGGCGATGGCCAGAGCGACCACCGCGACCTGCGAGTGGAAGTTCGCGTTCGAGTCGACGGCGTCGCCGGCGTCGTTACGCGCGTTCTTGAGCTGCTCGACCGACTTGAGGAAGTTGCCGTGGACCTCCTCGAACGTGTCGAAGGCGCCCCCTTCCCACTTGCCCTGGTCCTTCAGCTCCTTCTTCAGGTTGTTCAGTTCGCTCACGAGGCTGTCGAGCTCGGTGGTCACGCCGTTCTTGTCGGCGGAGCGCCAGTTGGTGGCCGAGTCGCGCATGCCCTCGGGATGGCTGCGCAGGGTGGCGATGGTGGCCGCGACGTAGAACGCCCAGGGCCGCAGGATCATGAGAGCGGCGCCGGCCGACATCGTCGCCGCCGCGTCGAACATCTCCTTGCCGGCGCTCACACTTCCTCCTGGCCGATCACCTGCGGCGCGATGTCCTCATCGCCCATCCAGAGACCCTCGTCCTCCGACAGCCCGATGGTCTTCTCACGGTCGCGGCCCTCCTGGCCGCCCGCGCCGCCGCTCATCGGCATCATGGGCATCATCGGCGGGCCGCCTGCGGCGCCGGCGCCGCGCAATCCCGCCGCGCCGCC
>NZ_BAAAMU010000094.1:0-39618 GCF_039529435.1 Nonomuraea maheshkhaliensis | reverse complement strand
GGCTGGGGAAGAACGAGCCGGTGCGCAACTTCGGGATCTGCAACTCCAGATCCCCCGCGGTGGTGGTCAGCGTCCGCGGCCGGTGCCCGTTGCGCTGCGCCCGGCGGTCCGGGGTGCGCTCGTTCGGGGCGGCGCCGATCACCGCGGTCAGCTCCGCCTCGATGAGGGCTTGGTAGATGGTCTCGGCGGCGTGCCGGATGCGTTCGTCCGCCTCGGAGTTCTTCAGTACCGAAAGGACTTCTAACAGGGCAGACTGGTCCAGGGCCATCGCGTTGGTTCTCCTCTGCGTGTCACTTGGCGGTTTCACACAGAGACTCACGCGATGGCCCCCCTTTGTTGAAGGCGACGCGCCGATGATGGCCGGTTCTACACCACCCGACGGGACGTAACCCGTTGAAGTCGGACGTGGCGAAATCGTTCCAGCAAGACCGGGTCGGAGCCTTTACCGGCTCCTGGCTATTGCCCCGGCTGCCTTTGCTGCACACACTGGGACATCTCCTCGTTCGGCAGTTGTCCTTCGAGTCCGGGTACAGTGCCGCGTCGCTGCGCGAGCGGGTGTACGCGCGCGCTGCGGAGGACGGTGGCCATCAGTACGGACTGCTCATATACACCGCTTCCGGCGACGCGGAGGGCACGTTGGGCGGTCTTGCGCGCAGGGCGAACCCGAGCTTCTCCTACGGCTTCTGGAACAGGCCGCCTGGTGCTCCGCTGACCCGCTGTGTTCCGAGCACGACGGTCAGGGCTATGGCAACCTGAACCGGGCGGCGTGTCACGCCTGCGCACTCATCCCAGAGACCAGTTGTGAGGTAGGCAACATCCTGCTCGACCGAGTGATGGTGATCGGCGGCTCAGGGGTTCCGGGCTTCTTCGAACCTGTCGTTGAGGCTGCCCGAGAAGAGGCAGCGAATCAGGTAGGCGCGTGGTGACCATCAAGTATCTCGACCTGCTCGCTGAGCAGCGCGCCGTGCTGGGCAGAGTCACCGAACCCGGCCATCACCTGATCAGCGGTCCACCCGGGTCTGGCAAGAGCCTGCTCGCGATCCACCACGCCGCCGCGCTGGAGATCGTCGGCCGTCCAGTGACATTGATCGCGCACTCGAAGCTGCTCGGTCAGCATCTAAATGCCGATGGCGTGCGGCTTGGCACGTCGTTGCCCATCCTGACCTTCCACGGCTGGGTGCACGGCTGGTACCGGGAGACCACAGGCTCATCACTCGGAGCGAGGAACGGCTCTTTTGACTGGGCGCGGTTGATGTCCGCAGCCCTCCATGACACCGAACGGCGAGGGCATGTTCTCGTCGTCGACGAAGCTCAGGACCTCCCACAGGAGTTCTTCGCCCTATGCAGGGTCCTCGGTATGGATGTAATCGCGTTCGCCGACGAGTACCAGCGGATCACCAGTAACCAATCCACCCTCGACGAGATCGAGAAAGCTCTTGGCGGCTGCCCTCGGCTTGAGATCAGTACCAACCTGAGGAACCCGCGCCCAGTCGCGGAACTTGCCCGTCACTTCTATCCGGGGCTATACCAGCCGCCGCTGCCGCACCGGGACGGGCCGGTTCCGGTGCTGCTGCGGTGCCCGGAAGCGCGCCGTCCATTCGCCCGCTGGCTCGCCCGCTATGCTCACGACCATCGCAAACTCAAGATTGGGGTTGTGGTCAAACGCAGCCGTGAGCAGGGAGAATTGCTGGCAGAGATCGAGCGGGAGCGTCCCGGGCTGCGGCCGCAGATCTACATCGGGGCTGCTGAGGACATGCGGTACAAGAACATCGACGCAGATCGTCCCGGTCTACGACTGGTGAACCGGGCAAGCGTCAAGGGCCTGGAGTTCGACACCGTAATCGTCCCGGACGCACATCTCGATGCGGGCGACCCATCCATCGACCTGAAGATGTTGTACTACGTGCTCGTCACAAGGACGCGCGGGGAACTCTATCTCTGCTATTCCGGTGACCAGGAACCACAGATGTTCAGCGCGATACCGCAGCGAACCCTTATCCGGAAGATCGTGCCCGACTAGGTTGGAGCGCCCGATGAAGACCTGGCCGAGTTCCAACCTTCAGTCTCGCCGATCGAGCTCAGATCGGTGAGCGACCTGCTGCTGCCATGAGGGCGTCGAGTAGCGCAGGAAGATCCGGAACCTCGTCAAGGGCCAACGGGACGTCGGCAACGTGGTCAAGAAGCAGGACAGCGGGTCCTCCAACCAGCGCGATCAACGTCCAGGACGACCCGTTGGCACGGACGACGTATTTTTCCCGAGGCCACGTTTTCCAGAGACGTATGGAGCCCGGAGCAAGATCATCCCTCCTCGCCAGCGACCAGGCTTGAACAAGCGCGGCGTCGAGATGCGGTCGCGCTGGGTGGTCTGCTGCCACCAGGCGCCTCACGTCGATGAACCGCGCGGGTGGATTCGGATTGTGGTCCCCCATGTTGTATGCATCGAACTGATAGTTGTCGACGTACTGCTCCTCACTGAGGTGGCCGCCGGAACGCAACTCATTCACGATTTGGTCGGCCAGACACCGGCGACCGGCAGGTATCCAGTCCGGTTCGGGAGCGTGTAGGAGGTCCGCTGCCTGAACTCCTCGCGGATCGTGGGGCTCCGGCAGTTCGGCATACCCAACCGCGCAGGTAAGTGGCCAGCCCGGGCGCAAGCTGACCACGGTAGCCGGATCCGGCTCGTAACCAGCAGCCACATAGCCCATCTCCAGGACGGAATTCACACTGTCAACCCCACGAACATCCGTGGTGAACTCGGTCCACCGGGCGCCGTCCTCGTCCTGACACAGAATGATCCCGTATCCGTCCTTATTCGCTTCTAGTCCCAACTGCGCGCAGGCGGAGGAATAGCTGTCGCCCAACTCGCCGGGGAAGTCGTCAGCGGTCAGCAAGGTGGCTGTGACCACGCGCAGACGGCGCTGCCGGCCAGGCACCGGGCCTTCGGAAGTGGCTGATCCATCCGCCGCCGGGGAGCGTGACCGGCCTTCGCTCCCCCCGCTACGCCGCCGTTTCTTCTTGCCTCTGCTCATGACATACGAGCGTCTCAGGAACTCACAGCCCATCGCATCGCTGGACGGCTACAGGTCGCTTCCTGGTGACAAGGGCCCAAGCTTGCCTTCGTGACCCAGTCGCTTGATCCAGCGACCCAAGCGTGCGCTCCGTGCGAACTGCTCGGCGACTACCCTGCCGGGCGGAAGTCCGCCGTCAGGCTGGCGATTGGCCAGCGCCCACTGCCAAGCGGTCCGGTGAAGGTCCTCGTTCTCGCCTTCGTCGTAGTTCAATGCCTGGGAGGGCTGGTCGCCGTCATCGACCGAAAGCTCTTGAGCGTCGGCGACCTCCATGTGCATGGCCTCGGCTGCCGTGGCAGAAGCTCGACGGATCTGAGACATCAACAGCTCGTAGCTGCCGATCAAAGCGACGCTCGGCCAGGCCGCGATCATGCGCCCCGATCAGACTCGGCTTGGCTACAGCGATGTTCGCCCCGAGGCTGGCCAGACTGCCGACCATCAACATGATCCACGCCAGGGCACTGGGGCCTGCCCCCGAAGTGACACCTTGAGTACCGGATGAGGGAGATCCGGAGACAAGGAGTTCCACGTGGCGATGAAGTCGTATCTGCCGGAGTTCAAGGCGGACGCCGTCGCGTTGTACCTGTCTGATCCGGCGCGGACGTACGCGTCGGTGGCCCCGGGACTTAGGCATCAACCGCGAGACGCTGCGCCTATGGGAGGAGGCCCGCGCGAACGGCACGGCCGGGGCCAGGAAGGCGGCCCCGGCAAAGCGGCCGACGGCTGGCCCGCTATCGTCCGACGACGTGCTGGAAGAGGAGAACAAGCAGCTCAAAGCCCGGATTCGGGAGCTGGATCCGGAGCGCGACATCCTGCGCCGGGCGGCAAATATATCGCCGGCGAGACGAACCGGTGAGCCGCTTCGCGTTCGTCGACGACCATCGGAGCGAGAAGTACGGCCGGTCGGCCTTGACCCGGTCGATGTGGATCAGCGTGCCGTCCAGCACCAGGTGGTGCAGCCCGTCCCGCTTCGCTTTACGCAGCGGTTGCACAGGCGGCGTGAGGATGAAAAGCGTTCAGCGAAGCAGTTACGGTGTACCCAGAAACCACACGTGCACCAGCTCGTCAGAGCCGCCGAAAACGACAATGCTTTTTCCTCCCAGCGTGCCGATGGCGGCAGCGAAAACCTTCCCCACGCTAGGAGTCTCGCCATCCAGCCGGTGGCCCTTAACGGGATCCCACACCTGCACCATTTCGTCCCCGCCGCATACAACCACCAACCTTCCGTGCAGTGCACCCACTGCCACGGCATTCACGATCCCGGCGTGACCGTCCATAGGCGCACCGATCGCCCGGCCCTCTGTCAGGTCCCACACGCGCGCGGTCCCATCGCTGCCACCCGAGATCGCTACCGTCTGCCGGCTCACCGTGCCGAACGCCACCGTGTTGACCTCTTTGGCGTGTCCTTTTAAAGGGTTGCCGATCGGCGCGCCGGCGCCGGCATCCCACATCCGCACGGTTTGGTCGTCTCCGCCCGAGATGACAATGCTCCTGCCCTTCCATGTCCCGATCGCGACCGTGTTGACGGGTCCGGCGTGACCGCTCAAGGGATCGCCAACTGCCTGGCCCTTCGCCAGATCCCACAGGCGCACGGTGCCATCGCTGCCAGCCGAGGCCATGACGGTGCGACTGGCCGCGACCGCGTTGACAGGGCCGGAGTGACCGACGAGGGGCGAACCGATCGGGGCGCCGGTGCCAGCGTCCCACACTCGGACGGTCGCATCGGTACCGCCTGAGATGATCACTGGCTTGTCCTGCAGGACGCCAAATGCTAACCCGGTCACCACCCCCGCGCCTCCGCCGATAGTGGTGTCGGCAGCCCTGCCCGCCATGAGGTCCCAGCGCCGCACCGTAGTGTCCGCACCGCCGGAAACCGCGATGACCTTCCCGTTTACGACACCGACCGCCACCGCTTCGACCGCCCCGAAGTGTCCCTTCAGGGGCTCGGCGAACTGGGTGCCGACCTCTGGCTTGCGCGACAGTGCCACAGGAATGGTCACCCCAGCCCCCGCTACCGCGACAGACCCGACTATGAGCATACGCCGCCGGGTCACGAAGCCGCTTGACGGCTGGACAGCAGGGTCCGGTCCGTCGATTTTGCCGCCCTCATGCAGGAACGGCTTCGACGTGTCTGGCTCGCCGTTCGCCACCAGCACATCCTGTAGACCATGCAGCTTGGAGGCTTCGGCGGACAATCGCTGGTCCACCCGCTCCAAGATCGCGCGGGCTGCGTCCTGGTCTGTCGGACCCATCAGCGCGGGCGTCGGCTCGGTATGGCGTGCCAGAGCCGCCGGCTTGGGTGGTGCCGGCGTCGTGCTGTCCAGGGTGGCCAAACGAGTAGCCGCCTGCCCTGCTCGGTGCAGCGCGCGGTTCTTCAGTTCCTCTGCCTGCCGGTGCTGCCGGTTCGCTTCGTCCAATCGGTCATTGGTCGCCCGCTGTAACCATTGGGCCGCGCGCAGCCGCTGTTCGGCATCGGCCAGCTGCCTGGTCAGCCGGTCAATCTCGGTTTTCATGGCGACCTGGGGCGCGTGGTGGCGGGTGGCGAGTTGCTTGCGCAGGCTCTGCCGTTCCGCCAGCAGGTCATCAACCGCCTTCCGTAGCCGGGCCATCATCTCGGCAAGGCCTGCTTCCAGTTGGTCATACCGGTCCGCCGACTCGTACACCTGGCCCAGCACCTTGCGGGCGTGCACCGCTTCGCGCAGCGCTTTTGCCCATTCCCGGCTGTCGGGCACGGTCCGGGACCCCGTGCCACCGGCCTCCCACACGACGCGGACTCTGCGCAGTAGGACTTCTTGCCGCCAGCCGTCTTCCTTGGCCACCAGCGCGATGAACGCGGTGATGAACGTCCACTCCGGGTGGCGCGTCCCCTGCAGAAAGGCGGCGATTTCGTCCTCTTGCCATCTGCGCAGTTCGCGGCAGAGCCGCTTGGTGGTCAACCCGTCCGCGTCGGCGATGACTTGTAACAACTCGCCGAGCTCGGCCCAACGGGCGGGCTGATCTTCCTCTCTGTGAGTGGCCCACGTCCATAAGGCGACAAGCAAGGGCACGCCGGACAACACCTGGACGACGTTGGCCGCCGCGTCCAGGGCCCCGGCGCGCAGCGCGAATCCCACCCCGAGCACGAGCGCAGCTCCAGCCACCGCAGCCACGACCACCCGCCGCGTTCTTGCCGACCGCATAACGGCATTGTCGCCCTAAATGGCCAGACGGCCAGATCCCTCGAAGGTACGCTGTCGTCCAACGAGGGACACCGATGAAACGACTCCTCCTTGTTGTGGGCGCCGCGGTCTTGGGGACGTCGGTCGCCGTCTTCCTGGTGCTCCAGGCCAATGCCGACGGAGATTTCTGGGTCCCCGCCCCCAGCTCAGCAGAGGGCAGCCTGGTCCTGGACGTCCACGGCGCGACCATCGAGCAGCTTCCCGCCAAATGTGAAAACAGCCGTTATCCGTATTTCTGTCAGTATGTGAGAAGCGAGCTGGGCAAGATCGACAAGAGCCTTCTCCGGCGTAAAGGCCTGACCATCAAGACCACTCTGGACCAGCGTATGCAGCAGGCGTCCCAGCAGGCCATCAACACTTACGTCAGCCACGATGACAAGGTGGTCGCCACTCAGGCCATGATCATCCCCGGCAGCGGTGAGATCAGGGCCATGGCCATCAGCCGCGGCCTCGCCAAGCGGTCTGGCCACCAGCAGGGCAGCACGGCGATGGTCTACACGCTCGCGGCCGCCCTGGAAAGCGGGATGCGCTACGAAGACGGCTTCCCCGCTTCGGAGGAATATCGCGCCTCCGACTATGTAACGTTCAAAGACTGCAAGGGCCAGAGCGTAGCAGACCCCAGCCATACGGTTCGCAATCACAAACCCAGCAGTTCAGTGTTCACGACCCTGCAGAAGGGCACGTCGGGCGAGGTCAACACGTTCTTTGTTCGGTTGCAGGAGAAAGTCGGGCTGTGCCAGACCGTCCAAATGGCGCGCCGACTAGGTCTCAGCAGAACAGATGGCGCAAAATTGCAGGAAGTCGAGACTTTCACGCTCGGCGTCAACGAATCCGATCCTGTCATCGTCGCCAATAGCTACGCCACGCTCGCCGCTCGCGGCCTGCGCTGCACACCCAGGTCCATCACCGAAATTTGGGCCGGTTCCGATCTCCTGCGCGACAACCCTCGCCGCTGCGAGCAAGTCCTCGACCCGGCGGTCGCCGACGCGGTAACCGGTGTTCTCTCCACTGGGCCGACCAGGGCATTCCTGAACAGCATCGACCGGGATGTAGCGGCTATGCCGGGTACAACGGACAACTTTGCGTCTGCCTGGTACGCCGGGTACACACCCAGTCTGGCCTCCGCGGTAAGTCTCGGCGTAGACCCGCGTCCAGGCGAGTGGGGGAAGCTCACTAACGTAAGCATCGGTGGCCGCCACTACCCGCAGGTTTACGGCGTCATGGTTCCGGGCCCCATCTGGAAGACCTCCATGATGGCAGCTCTGGCTCTTACCCCACAGACGTCCTTCGTGAAGGCCGACGCCAGCAGATTCGGCGGCTGTCAAAACAACTGCAGACCCTGACTATGGACGCCCTGCCAGGATTTGTGTGAGATCGCTTCTGGCGCCTCAGACTGTGGTACGGGCACATGAGGGAAGAGGAAGGAGACCTTCGCGCTGCGCGATCAACACTGTGCTCAGCCGATCGCGGGTGCGCATTTTCCGATACAGGTTCTGCTGGTGCTTGACGACGGTGTGCGGAGAGATCGCCAGACGGTGCGCGATGGCCTGCGCCGTTAGTCCTTCAGCAAGCAGAGCCAGGACCACGAGTTCTCGGGGAGTCAGTTCGAACACGGCTGGATCACCACGCTGAGCGGCCATGGGAAGAACCTGGCGATAACGGCGATGCTCCACGAGATGCGCATCTAGCGCGTCCAATATCGGCTGAAGTCTGCGGGCGTAATGCCGATCGTGCTCAGCGAAGTCCCGGCCGGCCCTGCCGACGATCAGAGTCCGGATCTTCCCCTGTGGACAGCGCAACGGCAGCGCCAGCTGCCGAGTGATCCCGATGACCTCACGTCCGGCGGCGAATGCCTCGCTGCGGTACCAGCGGGCATCGGCTATCTCATCCAGGGTGCGAACCAGGCGCAGGGCCTTACTGGCGGCGTACTGCTGCATCAACGGGTGCTCGTGCATGTGAGTGTTGATGAGCGTGTTCATCGGGGCTTGGCGCAACCATTCAGGCGCGCCCGCGAGCATGCGTCCTCGGCCTGCACGCCAATCCAGATCGACCAGTACGCTCATGCGGCCGTGCAGCGCCCCCAGTAGTTCGGTGACCACGAACGACCAGGAGTGTTCCGGATGCGGGCTTTTGAGCAGATCTGCCGCCAGGCCCAGCATCCGCTCGTAGTCACGCGATGCCAACTTCCCCACGAAGCGTAAGCATCCGCTATATCGGAGATCCAAGCTACTCAATTTTTGGTATTTCCGTTCAGGTGAGGGATCGGTGAAATGTATGCGAGGCGGCGACGCATACCGCGTTCCGTCACCCCAAACCCACAAAGCCCAGGAGGAGTATTATGGGGCCGAACGAAATCGACATTGTACGCGTCTACCCCACCGAATCGAAGTCGGATGTGGCGGATGAGACGCCGCTGACCGTCGGTGGCACATCCTTCGACGTGGTGGTCGAGGCGGAGTGCGGCAGCGCCCGCGCGGACGGGGCGCCGTTCGAGGTGGCCATTATGGCCTTCGATTACAGCGCCGGCACCAACCCTTCGAGCTACGGAAACTTCAGCCAGAGCGACAGCGGGACGCTCGATGTGCCGGACTGGCCTAAGTACCGCAAGCGCTTCACCATCGACATCACCAACATCGGCGCCGTGGACGGGCACGTGATGCAGTACACCGCCATTCTGCGAGCAGCAGCGGGGCCCAACCGGGTCGCGAAGTTCGCCAGCAGTCCGATGTTCATCGTTCAGCAGTAACAACATCACAATGCGTCCGGTGGGATCAGATGTTTCCCACCGGACGCATAATGACATCAGCGAGTGGTGCCGCGCCCCCGGCCTGGTTCCTCGTCCCGGGGGCAGAGAACCCCGGCGATCGTCGTCCGCCGGATGCGGCGCACGGCCCCCATATTCGGCTCCATGGCGGTTCATCCCTCCCGACCAGGGAGAACAAGCGTGGTGGAGGCGCTGAACGGCATGTACGTATCGGCAGTGTCTCCCCTCGGACACACACCGCACGCACATGTGGGGGTTCCGGTTGGATCCGGGCCTCCACATATTGCTTTTCTGGGTAGCACGTGAGCTTCAGCCCGAGCCGGCCGTAGAGCCCGGCCTTGTCGTCCGGATCCGCTTCCGAGACCAGGCGCACCAGATCCCCTACCTCTTCGATCATCGCTCTGATCTCTGCGACGGTGACGCGCTGCGCAGCCGGAACGGCCTTCAGCTCCCCTTCGAGACGAGCACGTTCACTCTTCGTCTCATTGATCCACGAAGAGATCTCGATCGGGTCGCCTCCTCGGGCACCCACAACGAGACACCGAGGTGCTCGAACAGCGGGAACGTCAAGCTGTACTGGTTGCCGTAGAACGCCCGCTGCGGCTCCCCGATCACCACCGCGTCGAAGCCCCGCCGCGGATCTTTCAGCTCCTCGATCAGCGCCGCCGCGTGCGGCCGGAGCTGCCAGGGGATCGAGCGGGACTTGTCCACGTCGAAGAACTCGGCGACGATCTCCCCGCCCCGCGAGTCGATCAGCGCCCGAGCCCGATGCAGCTGCCAGGCCCGTGACGCCTCCGGATCCTGGTTGTCCTCGGTCGACACCCGGCTGTAAAAACCGAACCTGATCGTCATCTCTGCTGCTCCTTCGCGGCCTGCGACTGCTTCACGCGGGCGGCCTTGAACAGAATCCGCAGCAGCACGGCGGCCGCGCCAGGGGTGAGCTCCAGCTCCTCCCCCGACGCAACCAACCGCAGCCCGCGATCTGCGCCACTCACGACCCATCCCTGTTCGGAACGGGTCCCCGCGTCCCCTGGCGACCGGATCGGGCCCTACGGGCCCGCCCGCCCCCGGCGAATCCACATGACCGCTCGCCTCGACGACCGATGTCAATCACCACCTGGATACGGCTCCCCACCCGTACAGACGCGGGCGGCCGTACACAGCCTGTGGACAACGAGTCCAGGCGTCGCTCGCAATACCCGCCGGCGCCGCAGAAGGCGCCTTTCATACCCGATCATCCCGCATACGCAGAATGAGAAGATCCTCGTGAGCCGCGGCACACACCGGCCGACCCTTCCCCTGGCCCCTCCACGCCTCCAGCATCTGGAAGAACGACGTCCGATTGACCAAGCCGCCGCGCGCCGGGCGTGCCCACCACGCCCACGCATCGGAGCCTCGTCCGGGCAAAGTACGGCGACGCCGCACCGCGCCAGCCCTGCCCCAACCCCAACCGCGGCGACAACCTCTCCGGTGTGTCGCCCTACCAAGACAGCGACGCGGCCACGCCCGCGCACATCCCCCAGGCGGTGTGAGCCCTGACCGAGAAGATGCCAGCGGAAGAACCAAGCCGTCCCGTCGCCCTGAGCGCGAGGGTCAGTGACCCGTCGACCACGCGTATGCTCGCCGGGCGCACCATGACCGCGGTGATGGACCGACTCCGCGCCGACGGGCAGGAGGTCACGGCGTCGTTCGTTGACCTGGCTGGGATGGCCGCCGACATCGGACGGTCACTTGTGTCAGCAGACCCGACTGTCACTGTGCAGCGGGCGGTTGAACTGGTCGGCATGGCCGACGGGCTGATCGTCGCGACACCGGTCCACAAGGCGGGATCAGCGGCTTGTTCGAGCCGTTCGCGGACCTGCCCGACAACGACCTGATCATCGCCAAGCCGGTCGTCCTGTCTGCGGCGGCTGGAACCGCGCGTCACGCGATGGTGGTGGACTAGCAGCTCAGACCGTTGTTCGCGTTATGCGTGCCATGCCCGGCCGTGACAGGCTATGCCGTCTCCCGCGACGCCTTGCGGATGGACGGCGCGAGCGGCAGGTTGCTTGCGTGCTCAGGGCTCGTACCACCTGGGCTGGTGGAGAAGGCGATCCGGTCGGCCTGGCCTGGCGCGGCTGTCACCATCCGCCCGGCAGGACCTCTCCCGTCACGTGGTGCCACGGCTTCCCGGGGGCGGATGGTCCTGGCCAGGCCCGACCACTACCCGCTCACCACCACGCACCGCAACGACCCACTCCGCGCACTCCTCGGCGCACTTCCGGGCTACGGCAAGGCGAGCGGGCCGCCGTCCAGGTCCTGGTCCGCCCGGTGACCGGGCGGCGGCTGTCAGCCGCCATCGTGTGGTGCCCGCTCAGATCTGGTTCGTGCCTCCGTCGACGTAGATGTTCGCGCCGACGACGTAGCTGCTCTGTTCCGAGGCCAGGAAGGCCACGACTGCGGCGGCCTCCTCAGGCCGGCCCATGCGGCCCTTGGCCACGGTCGCGGCGACATTCTCCTTGACGGCCCTGGCGGTCTCCTCGTCACCGAAAGCGGCGGTGCCCCCGGGAGTCTCGATCCATGCCGGTGAGACCACGTTGACCCGGATGCCGCGGTCCTTGAGCTCGTTGGACCACGTCCGCGCGAAGGACCGGACGGCCGCCTTCGACGCCGCGTACGCGCCGAACGCCTCTACTCCACGGTCGCCGGCGGCCGAACCGACCAGGACGATCGAGGCTCCCTCGTTGAGCAGCGGCAACGCCTTCCGCACGGTGAACAGCGTCCCTCGGACGTTGACCGCGAAGGTCTGGTCGAAGTGCTCCTCGGTGGTCTGCTCCAGCGTCACGAACGCACCGACCGCCGCGTTCGCCACAAGCACGTCCAAACCCTTGCCCCGCGCCCGGACCGCCTCGTAGAGCCGGTCCAGGTCCTCCGGCTTCGCGATGTCGCCGACGACCGCGGTGGCCCTGTCCGCTCCGATGCTCTTGACGGCGGCCTCCAGTTCGGCCTCGCGCCGGCCGGTGACGAACACGTACGCGCCCTCGTCCGCCAGCCGTACGGCGGTGGCCAGACCGATCCCGCTGCTGCCCCCGGTGACCACCGACGTCTTGCCTTCCAGCTGTCCCATGTGGGTGCCCCCGTCACTGTCGATATCGATTCCTTCGGCATCAATGCTGCGACAGATCGCGGATACTATCCATGATGCAGAGTCCGGCATTCTTTACGTATCGTCCAGGAGGTGTCGTCGGTGCTCGGATTTCGAGATCCAGTGGCTGACGCGATCGGCCTGCTCCGGCCCCGCACGGTGATCGGGCCCAGCCTCCGGGCCGCAGGAGAGTGGGCTCTGCGCTTCGAGCCGTTTATGCACGTACGGATCGGCGGCCTCGTGCGCGGCACATGCTGGCTGACCCTCGAAGGGCACGAGCCGGTGCCCCTGCGGGAGGGCGACACCTTCATGCTGGGCAACCCGCCGCCTTACGTACTGGCCGGCACGCTCGACGCGAGCCCACGCCCCGCGGAGCCGGTATGGGCGGGCGCCGAAGACGGGTTCGTGCGGATCGGCCCGGAATCCGAGGAGGACCTCTACCTCTGCGTCGGGCACATCGCGTTCGACGACAGGAACGCGGCCCTCCTGACCGATCTTCTGCCGCCGCTCGTGATCGTCCGCGTGGCCGATCCCCATGGCAGGCGGCTCGCGCAGCTGATCGATCTCCTGGCCACCGAGGTCGGGATGGCCGCCGCCGGCGGCCCGCTGGTGCAAAACCACCTCGCACAGATCCTGCTCGTGCACATGCTGCGTGCTCACGCCGGGCAGACAGACCGGCCCACCGGCTGGCTGAGCGCCCTGAACGAGGACGGCATCGGCGCCGCCCTGCGCGCCGTGCACGCGGACGTGGCCCACTCCTGGAGCCTCAAGGAACTCGCCGAGATCAGCCACATGTCGCGTTCCGCGTTCGCCCAGGCCTTCAAGAGCCACGTCGGGGTCCCACCGCTGGAGTACCTGATCCAATGGCGCATGAGCCTCGCGCGCGACGCCCTCACCCGCGACACTCTGTCGATCTCCGAGCTCGCACGGGCCACGGGCTACCTGTCCGAGAGCGCGTTCAGCACCGCGTTCCGCCGCGTGGTCGGCTCATCGCCCGCACAGTTCCGGAACCAGGCACGGCAGTCACCGCGCTCGGCCGCAAACGGAAGTTGAAGGAGGCGTCCTGTGCTCGGCTGCTCCGCTCACGCTGGCGACGAAGACACCAGCACACCGCCCGCCGGCACCACTACCGGAGACGCTCTCCTCGGGGGCGAGCAGGGCGTCGAGTCCGACCCTCGCGGTACGCGTCACGATGATTCCTTCTGCGTGATTTCTGTGGTGGGTTGACATTCGACGGTCGGAGTCAGAGCTGTTCGGGTGCTGCCATCCGGTAGACGAACTGGCCGAGCCCGGACTGCGCGATCGCGAACATCGGGCCGGCCAGGCCTTCCTGCGTGGCGGCCATGCCCGGGTCACCCAGGCGGACCGCCTCGTATCCGGCGTCGAGACGGAGCCGGCTGACAACCCCCTGGACTTCGTCGTCACCGGACCACAGGTTGCTCGGCCGTACCCGGGCATCCGCGACCCGCCCGAAGAGAGAGGCGAAGTTGGTGCTGAACGCCTTCGCCGTCGGCCCGCCCGTCACCGACTTCACGTACTCGGCGTTGGAGGAGAACCCGGCAGGCGGCCGGGTGCCGCCGTAGAGGTTCGTGGCGTCGAGCACCGTCCTGCCCGCGGCATCGAGCTCCTCGTAGGCCTCGGCTACATCACGATCGGAAGCCGGATCGGCGCCACCGGGATCTCCGCCAGGACCCGCAGCAGGATCGATCTCGGCAGCGGCATCTGCTTCCTCGGGCTCGCCGGCCGCTCGCGGTAGAGGACATGGCGAGCCGATGGCCGCAGTTACCCCCGGCCCGACCGTGGTCCCCCACATGCGCGCGCACAGGTGGGTCAGGGCGTCGATCAGCTCTGCGCGGACGTCATCGGCGGGCCCTCTCGACCAGGGTGGATGCCCGTTTTCCCGCATCCCGGCCGGGCGCCTCACGCCTCGATCGGTCCCCTCCGGCGAAGGTCAGCCCGGCGAATCGCTCGCCTATACGCCGATGGGTCGCGGTGTCCGGGGTGGAGCTCGTCAGGCAGGGGGAGCTCGCCGGCATCCGCCTCGCCGTAGATGGCCAGGGTGACGGTGGTGGCTTCCGCGAGCGAAGGACCGGGGTCAGGGGCGCGTGTCCGGGTGGAGGGCTCGGGCGCACAGCGTGAGCGCTTCCGTGAGCGTCGTGCGGGCCGGGTCGTCGATCTCGGCGAGCATGACGGCTTCGATGCTGTCGAGGGAGCGGTCGCATCGCCGGAGGGTGCTCAAACCTTTCGGGGTAAGGCGGGTGCGCAGAGCTCGGCCGCCACGGGGATGCGGGTCGCGGCGGATCAGGCCGCGTTGTTCGAGATCGCGGATGACCAGGTTCATCGCCTGCGGAGTGACGAAGGCGATGCGAGCCAGGTCGGCCGAGGATGGGGCGTCGCGCAGGCGCAGCTCGCTGAGAGCCATGTATTCGGTGGTCGTCATGCCGTGCCGGGCGAGCGCTTCATCCAGGCAGGCGCGGATGCGGCGTTCCAGCCGGAAGACCAGGTAGCTCACATGGGGCGGCGGTGCGTCCGGCGCAGCGGCGGCGGGGACACCCGGATCGGTCACCAGGAGACGATATCGCGCCCCGTCAGGACGGGCTCCAATGTAAGTTTCCCACCTCGTTATCAAGGACCTTGATAGCAAGTTACTTGATAACCAGGGGAAACGGCTCACTGCCAGGTGAACTGGCGGGCATGCGCACCAAGCATGCATTGACGGTGGATCGTGGCCCTTTTATTTTCCAGCGACCGGCGTCAATAGGCGGCGGACCGATCCGCGGCGCGCCGCGGACATGGAGAGGAGGAGCGCGAATGAGACGATTGACCACGGTGCTGGCCAGTGCCTGCGCCACAGCGCTCTTTGCCGTCATGACCGTTGTACTCGGATCGCCGGCCGTCGCCGCCACCCTGGTGGAGGTGACCAGCTTCGGCACCAACCCGGGCAACATGCGGATGCACGTCTATGTGCCGGACTCGCGCCCGGCCTCGCCGGCGATCGTGGTCGCGATGCATGGCTGCGGTGGCTCCGGTCCCGGCTTCTACCAGGGCAGTGAGTTCGCCTCGCTGGCCGATCGGTATGGCTTCATCGTCATCTACCCGACCGCCACCCAGTCGGCAGGGTTCGGCAACTGCTTCGACACCTGGTCGGACGCGGCCAAGCAGCGCGGCGGCGGCAGCGATCCGGTCTCGATCACCTCGATGATCGACTATGTCGAGCGGAACCATCAGGGAGACCCGAACCGGGTCTACGCCACTGGAAGCTCGTCCGGCGGCATGATGACCCAGCACATGCTCGCCGTCCACCCGGACGTGTTCAAGGCAGGGGCCTCCTTCATGGGTGTGCCCTTCAACTGCTTCGCCGGCGCCTCCGACTACCCGCCCGGAAGCAGCAGGTGCACCGGCGGAAGCATGGACCGAACACCCCAGCAGTGGGGCGATGCGGTCCGCCAGGCGTACCCGGGATATTCCGGCCCCCGCCCGCGCATGCAGCTGTGGCACGGCACCAGCGACACCCTCGTGCCCTACTCGCTGCTGCGAGAGTCGATCGAGCAGTGGACCAACGTGTTCGGGCTGGGCCAGACCCCGACCAGCACCGACACCCCACAGGCAGGCTGGAACCGCAGCCGGTACGCCAATCCGTCCGGCGCCGTGCAGGTGGAGGCGTACAGCATCCAGGGCGCCGGGCATGCTCTTCCGCAGAGCGGTATGGCCCGCTACGCCATCGAGTTCTTCGGCTTGACCACCAGTCCGACCGACACCACGCCGCCGACCACGCCAGGAACGCCGGTCGCGTCCAACGTGACCGCCGCCAGTGCCACGCTGACCTGGACCGCGTCCACCGACCAGGGCGGCTCCGGCTTGGCCGGCTACAACGTCTACCGGAAGCAGGGCGCCACCGACCCGCAGCTCGGCCAGTCCACCACCACCTCGATCACCCTGACCGGGCTGAGTGCCAACACCCAATACCAGGTGTACGTACGGGCACGTGACGGCGCGGGCAACCTGTCGGGCAACTCAGCGCCGGCCACCTTCACCACGGCCACCACCGGAGGCGACACCATGCCGCCGACCGCCCCGGCCGGGCTCACCGCCGCGGGCACCACCGTAACCGGCACCAGCCTGACCTGGACGGCCTCCACTGACGACACCGGTGTGACCGGCTATGAGATCCTGCGCGCTGCCGGCGCGATGGGCGGCACGTTCACCCAGGTCGGCACCTCGGACACGACCTCGTTCACCGACACGGGCCTGTCTGCGGACACCACATACCGCTACCAGGTCCGGGCGCGCGATGCCGCCGGCAACGTCTCACCGGTCTCCAGCACCGTCCAGATCACCACTCAGGGAGGTACGACCGGTGCCTGCTCGGCCACCCCGACCGTGCAGTCCCAGTGGGGGAACGGGTATGTGATCCAGCCGCTGACCGTCACCAACACCGGCACCTCGACGATCACCAGCTGGACCGTCACCTTCACCCTGCCGGCCGGGCACACCCTGACCGGCTCGTGGAACGCCACCATCACCACCAGCGGGCAGACCGTCACGGTCAGAAGCGTCAGCCACAACGGCACGCTCGCGCCGGGAGCCGGCACCACCAGCTTCGGCTTCCAAGCGAGCAGGCCCAACGGCGACACCGCCCTGCCGTCCGGCTACACCTGCGCCTGACCGTCAGCCTCACGCGGTATGGAGAACGTCATCAACGATGACCGGCTGAGTGAGCTTGCCGAGAGACCGGACGTCCTCACCCCCCGGGACTCGGCGAGGCCGGAACGCCTGGTGTGAACCCGTCGCCTTCGGCACTCGCAGGCGGCCGTCCCGTTACCCCTGGCCGTGACGTTCGTCGTGCATGCCCCGGTCGTTCAATTGGGCGATGACAGGTCACACTACGTGAATCCGGCATGTCAGGCCAGGAACATCAGCAGGCCACGTGCTTCCGCCGGGGCGGACGCCCTCGCGTCGATCACCCACGTGCAGGTTGAGGAGAGCAACGCGACGAAGCAGCTGTGATCGGCGCCTCTTCCTTCTGGCGCCACGAGAGCGCCGCGGCGAGGGGCCCGACCGCCTCCGGAGCTGCGAAGGTCGCCCTCGCGCAGCGCCGGTGTCCGCCTACTGTGTCTGATGTGGCCGGTCGGCTCGGTGGCGACGAAGCCGGGCTCGACGACCACGACCCGCACACCCAGGGCGGTGACCTCCTGTCGCAGTGCCTCGGAGAAGGTGGTGACGCCGGACTTCGTCGCGGCGTAGACACCGCTGCTCGCAGACGCGATCCGGCCCGAGGTCGAGGAGATCCGCAGGATGGTGCCCTTGCGCTCCAGCAGGTGCGGCAATGCCGCGTGGACCGCGTACATCGAGCCGAGCAGGTTCGTCTCGACCATGCGCGTCCATTCCGTGGTGTCCGCTCCCATGATCGGGCCGGCGAGCATCACCCCGGCGTTGTTCACCAGGACCTCCAGGGCACCGAAGCGCTCGACGGTCTCCGCGCTCCGCCACCGCGCCCGGCCTGGCCACTGCGTGCACCCAGCTCAGCTGACGGATGGCGGCTGCCCTGCTAGGAGCCCGCGCAGGCGTGCGGGTCGCCCATGACCGTGCCGTCGAAGCCGGAGCCCACCTGCTTGGCATATCCGTTGTTCGCCCAATGGGAGCTTCCGTCACGGTAGCCGTCGTGCCGGAACCACAGCAGCCGTCCGCCGTCCGCACTCACATAGATATGGCCGCCTCCCATACCCGCAGGCCGGCTAAGGCCGTAGTTCGGTCCCCAGCCGGTTCCGACCTTCTTCGGGCGCCCGCCGTTGGCCCACGACGCCGTTCCGTTCAACCATCCGTCGTGACGCCACCAGAGCATGTCACCGGTGTAGCTGTCGATCGTGTAGATGCTTCCCTCGCCGGCGGAGAACATCTGAGGGAAGGAGACGACGTCTGCGAAGCCGGACCCCACCTTCCTGCCGACACCGCCGTTGGCCCACGACGCGGAGCCGTCCCAGTAGCCCTCGTGCATGAACCACAGGAGGTCGCCATTGCCCCTTCGGCCATAAATAACGCCCGCCTCGGCGGCGAACACCTCGGCGAATTTGTTCCAGCCGGTCCCCACGCGAGTGGCATGATCGACCTTGCCGTCCGCGCCTATGCTGTACCACCACAGATCGCCCGAAACTTGATCGATGGCATAGACAACGCCATCGCCGCCGGTGAAGAAATCCACCGGCGCCCATTCACCGACGAATTGACGGGCGCCGTCCAGCCAGGCGCCGGTTTGGATCGCCGAGCCGGAAACTCCGTAGCGGGACAGAGACGTTCCACTGGGATCATGCCAGTAGACATGTGATGACCTGCAAAAGGCGTTCGCCGTGGTGGCGACCGCGGCTCTGCCGTCCGTCGCCAGCAGCAACGCGGCGAACACCGTTGCTCCCACCGCTGACAGCCGGCGTGGGCGGCGGCGCCGGGAGGGTGTTCCACCTACCGCTGGATTTGAACGACCATCAGACATCGACGATTCCCTTTCTTCTACCGTCGCCGAGCGGACGGGACCGTCCTTTGGCGAACATCTAGTAGTTGTGATGGCTGGTTCATTCCGTACTGCCGTGGATCCAGCAGACTCGGTGTCACCGGGCGCGTCGGGATTCATGTGTTGTTTCTCGTCACTTCATGGGTCCAGTGCGCGAAGGGCGCGGTTGAGTGTGGCCGCGTACAGGGAGGTTCCGCTGATCTTGGGGTGGAACGACTGGCTGGAGACCGGATTGCTCGGTGGCTCGCCGCTGGTCCTTTCGGGGATGAATCTGTGGATGGCCTCGCCGTCGGAGCCGAAGTCGTTGCAGACGCTCTTCCCGGCGAAATCCTCACGGGGGTCGGCGAAGCTGACGGGGATGCCGCTTACTCTGCGTTCCTCGTCGGTTATCCGGCGCAGGTCCTCGGCCAAGCTGTCGCTCAGGCCGTTGAGCCAGGCTCCCTCCTCCGGAGCCATCACGCAGCTGCCGGAGTTCTCGAACAGCCGGGGATACCCCATCAGGACGATCTTCGCGTTGGGTGCCCTGGTGTGGATGACCCGGAGCACGGTCCTCATGGATGGTTCGAGCTTGGTGGCGATGTTGAAGGGGACCGATTCCTCCATGCGTTGGCTCTCGCCGTCGAGAGTCGTCGCCTGACACGGCAGGACCGTCGGCAGCAGGCACCTGGTGAGCACGTCGCTGAAGCGGGCGTCGTTTCCGCCGATGGACAGGGTGACCAGGGTGGTGTTCTCGTCGAGGAATCCCCGGTCGAGCTGGGAGACCTCGCGGTACCGGCCCCGTGCCCGCTCTCCCCACGCGTTGGTGATGGGTTCCTCGCCAGGAGCGGGGCTGGGCAGCAGGTTCTCGGTCTGTGCTCCTGAACAGGCCAGCAGGTGGTAGTCGAGGGTGGGATCGAAGGAGTCGGCTCGGCCGTCGATGGGATCGAGCGGTTTGTCGGCGAGGAACGCCTTGCGTGACCAGGCGTGCCGTGAGCGGTGGCAGGCGTTGCGGTAGTCGTTGCCGCCGTTGTTGTTGCTCTCGCGGTAGTAGTCGTACAGTTCGTCGGCGGAGGCGCCCTCGCCGGAGGCGTAGGAGTCGCCCAAGGCCACGATCAGGTGCCGTGGTTTGCCGGGCAGCGGTTGGACGGCCACCGCGTCCCAGGCCACGTCTTCGCTGCCGTCGCCGTCCCTGGTGCGGGTGCTCAGGCTGATCTTCGGGGTGCCGGCGAATTCGACCACCCCTAGCGAGACCCATTGGTGTTTGTAGGTGCGTTGCAGCAGGGTGCGTTTCTTGACTCTCCCGTCTCCGAGGTGGATGTCGTACTGGGCTTGCTGGGTGTGCGCCCCGTGGTCGGGCATGTGCGCGAAGACCCGCGCCCAGCCGTTGATCGGCCGGTCGAGTGTCCACGTCCCGGTGACCGGCATGACGCCGCGTGGGTCGTTGGCGTCGTTGCGGGTGTGGGCGAACCAGAAGTGCCCGCCGAAACCACCGCCGATCTGGTGAAAGTCGATTTTCGACCGGTAGTCCGCTCCGTCGAATCCGAACGTCAGCTGGAACGTCCCGGAGTTGGTCCAGTCTCGCGTGCAGCCGGGTCGGATCGAGGGCACCGATGAGGGTACGTCGTCGATGACGAGGGTCCCGCCGGGCAAGGAGTTGGCGGCCCCGTCGGCGTCATGAAAGGCCCGGCAGTTGGGCCGGTAGCGGGGCCGGCTGTCGCCGGTGTAGGCGCCTTCGGTGTCGGCGTCCGGCGGTTCGGGGTCGCCGGGATGGTAGCGGGTGCTGTCATGTCCGCAGTCGGCCTCACAGGCGGGCTTCCAGGTCGCGGGCTCGTGGAACCAGCACCGGAAGTTGTTCAAGGTGCAGGGGGAGTTCGAGGTGCCGATCCTGCCGGGGTCGCAGTCGTTGGACGGGCGGCAGAACAGGTCGAGCGGAGGCTTGGCGAATCGGCGGGTTCCCTCGGAGCTCCACCAGGCGTAGCGGTAGCCGTGATCGTTGCCGCCGTCCTTGACGATCGGATGCCCCGCCCAGCCGATGATCTTCTCCGGGTAGGGCCAGTGTTGTGGATGACGGGCGTCGTCGTACGTGCTGTCGAGGAAGGCCTTGCGGTTGGGCGGATAGTCGGGCATCGCCGGGTTGTTGGTCCAGCCGAGCCCCCAGCGTCCTGCTTCGTCGGTGCAGTTGGGACCCGGCAGGCACCCTGTCGTGTTCCCGTAACGGTGATCGGGCTGGAAACCCGTGTTGTACGCCCATACCGCGGCGAACCAGTTCTCGATCTTGCTGGGGTCGGCGTTGTTGATCCGCACGCCTCGGCTGTAGGTCTGGTTCCACTTCTCCTGCAGAATGTTCAGCCCGGCGGCGATGTTGGTCGCGTAGTCCAGCGCGATGGCGCGCTGCCGCGTCGGGTTGCGGGAGGTGTCTCCCCGCCTCATCCCCGTGGTCACTTGCGCGACGCCGTATCCGCAGTCGGCCTTGTTCCAGTGGATTCCCCACTCGTCTTCGGAGATCCGGCCGTAGAAGTTTCCGACGAGTGGATTACCGGCCACACCTTCCAGCGCGTGAGGGGAGGCCTGCCACATGTTCGACTCCTGCGCGATCACCGCGTTCAAGATCGCTGCGGGGACCTTGCCGCCCTCCCGGCCCAGTAAGGGGATCGAGGCGTACATGCCCTGCGGCGACCACGACGGCAGACCCGAGCCCTTCCAATCGGCCGGACGCGCCGTACGCAACGCGTCGTGCACCGCCAGGTCCACAGCCCATTCCACCTGTCGCCAATGCGGCTGATAGACCTGGGTACGCGGGTCATTGCGGGGAACGGCGCAGGTGTAGCCGTGATCGACCGGGTCGTTCTCCTCGTCCGCAGCAGTCGCCCGGGCCGCGCCCGCGGGATTCCTCAGCTTCAAGCCCCCGCTTGCGACGCGGCCCTGCGCGGCATGCCGGCTCGGCCGGCCGGCGGGGTCGACCACGAACTCGACCTCCTTGCCGGTCTGCACCACCCGGCCGCGCAGGCTCACCGGCTGCGCCGTCCCCGGTTCCGCCGCGACGGCTCCCGCCACGCCGCGGCGCGCCCCGCCAGGGACCTGCGGCTCGTGGGTCACGACCAGCCGGCCCAAGGTCGAGACGTCGGCGGTGGTCGGCGCCTCCACCCGCGTCACGTGCTCAGGCAGCGCCGCGACCTGCGCAGGGCGTCCGGTCAGGTGGATCCGCCCTCCCGTACCCGGTTTCAGCGCGAGCTCGGCGACCTCGCCCTGCGCGAGCCGCCGCCGCGTGCCGCCGTGGAGCTGCACGGCGGAGGCAACCTCACCCCTCCGCTCCAGGAACACCAGCCCGCCGTCGCCTCCGGCGCGCACGTCGAACGCCACGCCGGCGGTGTCCGCGCGGTGGCGGACCCGCCCGCGCCGGTCCACGTCCACCAGTCGGGATCCCAGCGCGGTGACGATGCCGCCGGCGAAGGGCACCGCCGACGTGGCCTGCCCCCGTACGGTCGCCGTCCAGGCGATCCGTCCGCGCTCGGGATCCACCAGGTGCAGCCGCGTCTTGCCCAGGTCAACGGCCCCGCCCTGGGTCAGGACCGCTTCGTCGCCGGTTCCGCAGCCGGGGTTGTGGTACGCCAGCGACACGTTGACGTCCAGTTTCGACACCGCGCCGGTCGCCACCTCGACCACCGCGGCGAACCCGCCGCGGGCGAAGAGCTGATCACGATTCGTGAAGGTACGCGGTGCGTAGACCACGACCGCGTGTCGCCCGGAACCGGTCAGGCACGCCTGGCCGATCCACCGATCCGTCTCGAACCCCGGCTCGGAAAGCGTCGCCGCCGTCCGCCAGGTGTAACCGGTCCGCGATTCGGCCACCAGCAGGTGAAACCCCGTCGGATCACCGGTGGTCGTCCACGCCAGGTCCTCGGAGGTCCGCCATCCCGCCGGTAACAGGCGATCACGCTCGCCCGACGGGACCGTGGAGAGGGCGGCCGGCGCGGGCTCGACGCCGCCCTCCGCCCCCGACGGCGGCCTCGCCTCCGCGCCGGCCGGGGCACATAACCCCACGGCCACGGTCACAGCCGTGACCACGTTGATGAGACGCCGGACGTACCCCGTCATCCGCCACCGCCGACCAACCGCGCATTCGCCCATGACGTTTCCCCATGCTCTCGGTCGGGCCGGATCGCCCAGGCGAGCATGGAACAGCGACGTCATAACCCCGTCATAACCCACGCGAAGATCCTCATAGGCCGGTCGTGCCACGCTGCAAGAACGTGGCTACCGACGGCGGCCGTGGAGTTTCGCTCGGACGTGTTCGGCGTCGGGGCTGCCGAGTTCGTCGAGGACGGCCAAGGCGTCCTGCCATGCCTGTCGCGCGGACTGATCACTGCGCAGGGCGGCGTACGCGTCGCCGAGGTGTACCAGCGTTTCGGCCTCCGTCGCGCGATCACGCCCGGCGCGGAGGAGTTCGAGGGCCTGGCGGTAACGCGTGACGGCGTCGTCGTGGCGGCCGAGGTGGTGGTGGGCGTAGCCGAGGCCGGCCCAGGCCTGCCCCTGCCCCTGGAGGTCCTCGACCTGCTGGAACAGTGCGAGCGCCTGCCCGCAGCAGCGCAGGGCCTGGTGGCATTCGCCGAGCTCGACGTAGAGGAATCCGAGGCCGTTGAGTATGTCGGCCTGCCCGTGCGGCACGTCCGCGGCGCGGTACAGGTCGAGGGCGAGCCGCATGTGGCGGATGGCCTCGTCGAAGTCGCCACGCCGCCGGTGGATCCAGGCGAGTGTGTGGTGTGCTTCGGCCTGCCCCTCCTCGTCGGCCTGGTCCGCGGCCAGTTCCAGAGCCTGTCTGGCATGGGTGTGGGCTTCGGCGTGCCGGTCGAGGCTGATGAGCGCGCAGCCCAGGGCCAGGTGTGAGAGGAACTGCCGGAATCCGTCGTCCAGCCGTTCGGCCGCGTCGAGAGCGATGCTCTGGGTGTCGGCGAAGTCGCCCCATTGGGCCCGCCAGTCGAGGAAGTTCTCGAGAGCCCAGGCGATGTGCCATGCCGCGGCGTCCAGCCCCACGTTCATCGACAGGTCGATGGCCCTGATCAGGACGGAACGCTCGTCGGACAACCACGTCTCGGCCTGCCCGGCATCGGTCAGCGCGTGAACCGCGACCCCTTGACCGCACGCGTCGAGCCTGACCTCGCGGCGGGCCGGATTGATCAGCATCGCCGCCCGGTGGCCGGTGTGCACGTAGTGGTCGAGCAGGCGGCACAGGGCCGCATGAGACTCGGCGCCGGTCTCCTGCTCGCGGACGAGTTCGCCGGCGTAGACACCGAGCAGGTCGTGGAGGGCGAAGCGGCCGGGACGCTGCTCGATGAGCAGTTGGGCGGTGGTGAGGGTGGCCAGCATCGGCCGGACCTGGGCGACCGTGACGCCGGCGAGGCTGGCGGCGGCGGCGACGGAGACCTCAGGGCCGGGATGCAGGCCCAGCAGCCGAAACAGCCGGGCCGCGTCCGCGGGCAGCCTGCTGTAGGAGACCGAGAACACCGCCCTGAGGTCGGTGGCGGGATCCGCGCCCACGAAGGCGTCCAGGGCGCTCCTGGCGTCGAGCAGCTGATCGGCCAGCGCCTGCAACGGGAAGTCCGGTTGGGTGGCGGCGCGGGCGGCCATCACCGCCAGCGCGAGGGGGAGCCGTGCGCAGCGGGAGATGATGGTGGCGACGGCCTCGGGCTCGGCGGTGATCCGGTCGATGCCGAGCCGGTGAGCCAGCAGCTCGCGCGCTTCGGCATCGGTGAGCAGGCCGAGCTGGATGGGCCGGGCTCCCTCGGTCGCGACCAGGCCGGCGAGGTGATCGCGGCTGGTGATCAGAGCCAGACAGCCGGGAGAGGCCGGGAGCAGGGGCCGTACCTGTCCCTCGTCGCGGGCGTCGTCCAGCAGGACGAGCACGCGTTTGCCGGCCAGCAGGCTGCGGTAGAGGCCCGCCTGGGCGTCCGTGCCGGCCGGGATCCGCTGCGGGGACACCCCGAGCGCGTCGAAACACTGGCGCAGCGCCTCGGCGGGCGTCAGGGCATGGTCGGACGGGTCGAAGCCCCGCAGGTTCAGATAAAACTGACCGTCGGGGAAACGATCCGCGACCCGGTGCGCCCAGTGCAGCGCGAGCGCGGTCTTGCCGATGCCCGCGGCACCGGAGACGGCCGAGATCACCATGACCGCCTGGCTCTCGTCACCGGGGAGCAGGCCGTCGAGGAGCTTGACCTGCTCCCGCCGGCCGGTGAAGTCACGGACGCCCGCCGGAAGGTGACGCGGCACGACGGGCTTGTCCCGTAATCCGGGCCGGCTCAGCGATGCCGGCTCGACCTGCGGATCAGGTGTGCCGGTATGCGGCTCTGACGTGCTCGGGCTCTGCCGGATTCCCGGCTTCCCGTCGAGGAGGTGGTACGGATCCCCCGGCCCGTCCGGATTCAGCGCGGGATCGCCGGTGAGCACGGCCTGTTCCATGCGCCGCAGCGGCGGCCCCGGCTCCAGCCCCAGCTCCGCCACAAGCGTGGCACGGGCCGCACGGTAGACCTCCAGCGCCTCGGCTCTGGCCCCGCACCGGTAGACGGCGAGCATGCGCAGCGCCCACAGCCGTTCGCGCAGCGGGTGCCGGTCGGTCAGCGCGGCCAGCTCGGGCAGCAGGTCGCGGTGGTGGCCGAGTCGCAGTTCCAGCTCCAGGCAGTCCTCCAGCGCGGCCATCCGGGCCTGCTCGATGCCGGCGGTCGTGGCCTCCAGCCCCGCGAGGTCGATCCCGTCCAGGAGCGGGCCGCGCCACAGTGACAGGCCCCGGCGCAGCGACGCGGCGGCCTCCCGCTCCCTGCCCTGCGCCGCCGCCCGGCGGCCCGCCTGGAGGTGCTCGGCCCATTCCAGCAGGTCGAGCGTGTCCGGCCCGGCGTTCAATGCATAACCGCCGGCCATGGTCGTGATCACGTCGGGGCAGCCGGCCGCGGTCAAGACTTTGCGTAACCGCCCCGCTGTGTTCTGGACCTGGCGCCGCGCCGAGGGCGGGACCCGAGCGGAGAAACAGAACTCGACCAGGTGGTCCAGGGTCACCGTCTCGTTCGCGCGCAGCAGCAGGACCGCGAGCAGTTCGCGCTGGCGGTGCCCGAGATCGAGCACCTGACCGTCCGCGCTGACCTCGACCCGCCCGAGAATCCGAAACCGCACCACGCGCCGACCCTTTGCCCATTCCGTCCTGTTGGCCAATAATCGTCGTCCACGGCCGCCGTAGGTTCAGGGATTTCCGTCATAGCTTAAAGCTGAATGGAACAAATCAGCGGGGAGTGGGCCCCAACCAATGGCTGTTCGGCTGCGGACGTGAAGGTCGCCTGGATCGCCTGGCACCGGAAAACGGAAGCGTTCGCTTTCGAAAGCAAACGTTCGCGGTACGATGGCGGAGGAAGACGCGCAGAACCGGAAGGAGCCCCCCGTGCTGGCCGAGGAGCGACACGAGGCGATCTTGCAGGAGCTGAGCCGCAAGGGCTCGGTCAAGGTCGCCGAGCTGGCGGCCGGCCTCGGCGTCTCGGCCGTCACCATCCGGCACGACGTGCGCGAGCTGGCCGGGCGCAGGCTGCTGGTCCGGGTGCACGGCGGCGCCGTGTCCATACCGGACACGCCGCCTCGGAAAGCGCCGCCCGAGGAACCGGCACCCGGGGGGCAGAGCAGGGAACGCGCGGAGCCGGACAAGGCGCGGACCAGGCGTGAGCCGTACGTGCTCGGGATGCTCGTGCCGCAGAACGCGTACTACTTCCCGGCCGTGATCAGGGGCGCGCAGGCGGCCGCGCCGAGGCTCGGCGCGCGGGTCACCCTCGCGGTCTCCCGATACGACCTGGACGAGGACCGCCGCCAGGTGGCGCAGCTGCGCTCGTCCGGGGTGGACGGGCTGCTGCTGACGCCGAGCGAGAACCCCACGCTCTCCCCCGCCACGCAGCAATGGGTCAACGAGCTCGACGTGCCGGTGGTGCTGGTCGAGCGGAAGGCCGCCTGGTCGATGCCGGCGGTGGAGCAGGTGGCCACCGATCACGCGTACGGCGCCTATCTGGCCACCTGCCATCTCGCCCGGCTGGGGCACGAGCGGGTGGCCCTGCTCGCCTGCGAGAGCAGGACCACCCCGTGGATCCGCGAAGGGCACGAGCTGGCCCAGCGCGCCCTCGGTCTGCCGGCCGGGGTCGTGCGCATGTTCCCGCGGGCGGCCGTGGGCGCGCCGACGGAGATGGGCGAGCACGTCGGCGAGTTCCTGGAGGAGGGCGTGCGCGCGGCCCTCGTGCACAACGACGTGGACGCGCTCTCCCTGGTCAGGCAGCTGCGCGGGCGCGGGGTCTCGATCCCGGAGGACATGGCGATCGTGACGTACGACGACGAGGTCGCCTCGCTCGCCGACATCCCGCTGACCGCCGTGTCGCCGCCCAAGGAGGAGGTGGGGGCCGCGGCGGTGCGGATGCTCGTCGACCGGCTGAACGATCCGGACCGGCCGCTGCGCAGCCTGCTGCTGCGGCCGGAGCTGCGGATCCGGGCCTCGTGCGGCGGTACGCCCGCCTGAAGCTCCCGCAGGACACCGCCCGAAGGCGCGACCACCCGAGGGCGCGACACCCACCTGTAGCTCTTTCGTTTTCTTTCGCATTTCGGTCATGTGACGGGATTGTGACCGACAGAGGTACGGCAGTCCGTTGACAGGCTTCGTTCGAAATCAAATGATTGCACCAGCCTTCATCCCCCTCCCTGGAACGGTGCGTTATGAAGCCAAGACGCCTGCGGATCATGGCCCTCCTCTCGGGCGCCGTCATGTCGGTGTCGGCACTGACGGCCTGCGGGGGTGCGGACCCGGGTGCCTCCGGCACGAAATCGGGGGCGGACGTCATCACGTTCCGCTCCTTCGTCAAGGCCTCCGACGTCGTCACCGCCGCCTTCAACAAGACCCACAAGGACTTCCAGGTCAAGTGGGAGAACGTGCCGAGCGGCACGGACTACTACACCAAGCTCGCCAGCTCGGTGAAGGCCGGAAACGTCCCGGACGTGGCCGTCGTCGAGTACAACCAACTGCCCGACGTGGTCAGCCAGGGCGGGCTTGAGGATCTCACCGAGACGGCGGGCCAGGTGGTCACCGGGAACTTCCCGCCGCAGGTCCAGCAACTGGTGACCCTCGGCGGCAAGACCTGGGGCGTCCCCCGTGACGTGGCCCCGCTGGTGCTCTTCTACCGCAAGGACTTCTACGACAAGCACGACCTCGAACCGGCGAAGACCTGGGACGAGTACACGAAGCTGCTGGAGAAGGTGAAGAAGGCCGACTCCAAGGCCCGCGGCGGGATCTTCGCGACCGCCGACGCCAACCTGCTGGCCGCGCTCGCCTGGCAGGCGGGCGGACACTGGTACGGCACCGAGGGCCAGTCGTGGAAGGTCTCCATCGACGACGAGCCCTCCAAGAAGATGGCCGCGTACTGGACAGACCTGGTGTCGAAAGGGCTGGTCGGCAGCTACAACTCGACCAGCGACGACGCCTTCTTCCAAGCGGTGCAGAAGGGCGAGGTCGTCTCCTACATCTGCGCGAACTGGTGCGCGGGCGCCCTGCAGTCCACCGTGCCCGATCAGAAGGGCAAGTGGGCCGTCGCCATGGTGCCGAGCTGGGACGGCCGGCCGGCCTCCGCCATGTTCGGCGGCTCGTCCTTCACCGTCCCCAAGGGCGCCAAGCACCCCGAGCAGGCCCTTGAGTTCATCAAGTGGATCACCACGGATCCCGAGGGCATGAAGGCCTGGCTCTCCAGCGGCACCAGCAGCATGCTCCCTGCCGCCCCGGCCCTGCTTTCGACCACCAGCGCCTTCAAGACCGACTTCTACGACGGCCAGGACATCTTCGCCCTCGCCTCCAAGTCGTACGAGTCGGTCCCGTCCGGCTGGATGTGGGGACCGAGCGCCGGTGTGACGGGGACGGCGATCTCCGACTCGCTCGGCAAGGTCGCCGGCGGCGAGATGACGCTGGCCGACGTGCTCACGAGCGCCCAGCAGGCCACCGTGGCGGACTTCAAGGGCCGCGGCCTGAGTGTCGTCCAGTGATGAGGGAGATGCCGTGGTGACCCGTCAGGCCCAGCGGCAGGGGCGCACCGCCGCCCTGCTCGTCGGCCCGTTCCTGCTGCTCTTCCTCACCTTCTCCGTCGCGCCGCTCGTGTACGCGGCCTGGCTGAGCCTGTTCATGGAACGCAGTTCCGGACTCGGGTTCGGCGGGGTCGAGACCCTCTTCGTCGGCCTCGGCAACTACACCAGGGCGCTCGGCGACGCGGCGTTCCGCGACAGTTTCGTGGTGATCGCGACCTACGTGGTGCTCTACATCCCGGTGATGATCGGGGGCGCGCTCCTGCTCGCCCTGCTGCTCGACTCGGCCATGGCGCGGGCCAGGCGCTTCTTCCAGCTCGGCCTGTTCCTGCCGCACGCCGTACCGGGCCTCATCGCCGCGATCATCTGGGTGTACCTCTACACGCCCGGCCTCAGCCCCGTGATCGACGCCCTTGAGTCGGCCGGGGTGGAGTGGAGCTTCCTGTCGGCCGATCACGTCATGTTCTCGGTGGTCAACATCTCCACCTGGGAGTGGATCGGCTACAACATGGTCATCCTGTACGCCGCCCTCCAGGCGGTCCCGAGGGACGTCCTGGAGGCGGGGAAGGTCGACGGGGCGAGCGGGCTGCGCATCGCGCTGCGGATCAAGATCCCGCTCATCCGCCCGGCGATCGCGCTCAACCTGCTCTTCACCGTCATCGGCGCGTTGCAGCTCTTCACCGAGCCGAAGGTGATCTACCAGGCGTCGACCGAGATCGGCAGCGCGTGGAGCCCGAACATGTACGCGATGCGGGCCGCGTTCGAGAACCACGACTACGGCCTGGCCGCGGCCGCCTCGATCCTGGTCGCCCTGCTCGGCGGGATCCTGTCGTTCATCGTGACCCGGTTCTCCGCACGGAGGAGGCAGCCATGACACTCACCGCCACGCCCGCACCTCCGGTACCCGCCTCCCGGCGCCACGGAAGGCGGGCAGGCCGCCCGGCGCCGCGCCTGCTCTCCCACGCGGTCGTCAACGGCGTGCTGATCATCGCCGTGCTCTACACGGTGATGCCGGTCCTGTGGCTGCTCATGGCGGCCACGAAGAACATGCGCGACCTGTTCGGCACCGGCGGCTTCGTCTTCGGGCGAACCTTCGCCCTCGGCGACAACCTGGCGCACCTGTTCACCGCGCAGGACGGCATCTATCTGCGCTGGCTCGGCAACACCGCGCTGTACGCCGTGGGCGGCGCCCTCATCGCCACCACGCTGTGCGTCGCGGCGGGATACGCCTTCGACAAGCTCTCCTTCCCGTTCAAGGAGAAGATCTTCGGGCTGATCCTGCTGGGCGTGCTGGTGCCGGCCAGCGCGACGGCCCTGCCGATCTACCTGCTGGCCTCGAAGGTCGGCATCGTCAACACCTTCTGGGGCGTCTTCCTGCCGAGCCTGGTCTTCCCGTTCGGGGTCTACCTCGCGCGGGTGTTCAGCGCCGCGTACGTGCCGGCGGAGGTGATCGAGGCGACCCGCGTGGACGGCGCCGGTGACCTGCGGACCTTCCTCAGCGTCGGCTTCCCGATGCTCCGCACGGCCTTCGTCACCATCTTCCTGTTCCAGTTCACCGGCATCTGGAACAGCTTCTTCCTGCCGCTCGTGATGCTGACCGACCAGCACCTCTATCCGCTCAACCTGGGCCTGTACACCTGGCAGACCACGTCGCTGAACCAAGGTCATCCGGAGGACTACCTGCTCGCCATCACCGGCTCACTGGTCGCGGTCGTGCCGCTGGTCATCGTCTTCGTGACGCTGCAGCGGTACTGGAAAGCCGGCATGACGGCCGGAGCCGTCAAGTGAGCCGTCCCCGCGCGTTGCTCGCCATGGCCCCGCGGTTCAAGGACGCGCTGTTCGGGCCGGACGAGCTCGACCGGCTCACCCGGCTGGTCAACGTCGATCCCGGCCTGGTCGTCAGCGACTTCGCGGACGTGCCGGACCTGGCCTCGGCCGAGCTGCTCATCACCTGCTGGGGCTGCCCGGTCATCGATGCCTCCGTGCTGCGCCGCGCACCCGGGCTGCGCGCGGTCGTCCATGTGGCGGGCACGGTCAAGGGCCTGATCACGGACGCCTGCTGGGAACGCGGCATCGCCGTCTCCTCGGGGGCCGCCGCCAACGCGCTCCCGGTGGCCGAGTACACCGTCGCCGCGATCCTGTTCGCGGGCAAGCGGGTACTCGGTCTGAGGGACCTCTATCGCAGGGAGCGCCGTTCGCTCGACTGGGCCGCGCACTTCCCCTCACTCGGCAACTACCGCAGAACGGTCGGAATCATCGGGGCCTCGCACATCGGCCGCCGGGTGCTCGACCTGCTGCGCCCCTTCGACCTCGACCTGTTGATCTACGACCCGTACCTCGACGAGGAAGGAGCGGCCGCGCTCGGCGCGCGGCCGGCCGGCCTGGACGAGCTGCTGGCCGCATCCGACGTGGTCTCCGTGCACGCCCCGGCGCTGCCGGAGACCCGGCACCTGCTGGACGGGCGGCGCCTGGGGCTGCTCTCCGACGGCGCCACGCTCATCAACACCGCGCGCGGCTCGCTGGTGGACATGGACGCGCTCACCAAGGAGCTGGTCTCCGGCCGCATCGACGCCGTGCTCGACGTCACCGAGCCCGAGGTGCTCCCGGCGAACTCCCCGCTCTACGACCTGCCGAACGTCCTGCTCACCCCGCACATCGCGGGCTCGGTGGGCGGCGAGCTGCGCCGGCTGACCCACTCCGTCCTCGACGAGCTGGATCGGTACGTACGGGGCCTTCCGTTCGCGCATCCTGTACGTGCCGACACGATCAGCCGCCTGGCGTGACCCGGAAGGCGACCCGATGACGAATCCCCTCGCAGGCAACCCCCTGCGTACCCGTGCGGACCTGCAAGAAGCGGTACGTTCCCTGTGCGCGCCGCTCGCCCCGCGGTTCAGCCCCGGCGGCGCCCGGGTACGGCTCGGCAGTTCGGGAGCCGCCTTCGACGACACCGCCGCGGAGCTGGAGGGATTCGCCCGCCCGCTCTGGGGGCTCGCCCCACTGGCCGCCGGAGGAGGCGACTTCGACGGCTGGGACGCCTACGTCCGGGGGCTGACGAACGGCGCCGATCCCGGCGGACCGGAGTTCTGGGGCGACCCGGCCGACCGCGACCAGCGCCTGGTGGAGATGGCCGCCATCGGCTTCGCCGTGGCCCTGGTCCCCGAGCGGGTGTGGGAGCCGCTCACGCCGCAGGCGCGCGACCACCTGGTGCGCTGGCTCTCCCAGATCAACCGGCGGCAGACCCCGGACAACAACTGGCTGTTCTTCCGCGTGCTGGTGAACCTCGGCCTGGCCAGGGTCGGCGCGGACCACGATCCTGCCGCGACGCGGGAGGCGCTGGACCGCCTGGAGAGTTTCTCCCTCGGGGACCACGGCTGGTACTCCGACGGGCCGACCAGGCAGCGCGACTACTACGTACCGTTCGCCATGCACTTCTACGGCCTGATCTACGCCGCGCTCGCCGACTCCTCGGAGCGGGCCGAACGATTCCGTGACCGGGCCGCGTTGTTCGCGCGGGACTTCGCGCACTGGTTCACCGCCGACGGCGCGGCCGTGCCGTACGGGCGCAGCCTCACCTACCGCTTCGCCCAGGGTGCCTTCTGGGGCGCACTCGCCTTCGCCGACGTGGAGGCGCTGCCCTGGGGCGTGCTCAAAGGACTCGCGCTGCGGCATCTGCGCTGGTGGAGCCGCCTGCCGATCTTCCAGCCCGATGCGACGCTCTCCATCGGGTACGGATACGCCAACCTGATCATGGCGGAGGGCTACAACTCGCCGGGCTCCCCTTACTGGGCGTTGAAGTTCTTCCTGCCGCTCGCGCTGCCGGAGACCCACCCCTTCTGGCTCGCGGAGGAGTCACCCCTGCCCGATTCGCCGCGGGTGCACGCGGTGCCGGAAGCCGGCCTGCTCCTGGTCAGGGACGAGGAGGGCCGCCAGGTGACCGCCCTCTCCGACGGCGGCCAGTGGGCGGACTGGGAGCCGCGGCACGTGGCGGAGAAGTACACCAAGTTCGCCTATTCCTCCGCGTTCGGCTTCAGCGTTCCCGCCGGAGGCCGCGGGCTCGCGCAGGCAGCCGCCGACAACATGCTGGCCCTGTCAGAAGACGGCGTGCACTACCACGTACGCGCACGATCGGATGAGGCGGCGAAGGATGGGGAGGCGCTGCGCTCGGTCTGGCGGCCCATGCCCGGCGTCGAAGTGGAGACCTGGCTGGTGCCCGGCCCGCCGTGGCACCTGCGCGTCCACCGCGTGCGCTGCGAGCGCCCGCTGACGGCGGCGGAGGGCGGCTTCGCCGTCGGCCGCGACGGCCTGCTCGACACGGCCGAGAGCGAGGGAGCCGCCTGGGCCTGTGGCCCTTCCGGCGGAAGCGGCCTGCTCGATCTGTCCGGTACGCGCGAGGGGCGCGTGATCCTCACCGAGCCCAACACCAACCTGATCACCCCGCGCGCCGCCCTGCCCACGCTCGTCTCCCGCCACGAGGCAGGGGAACACTGGCTGGCCTGCGCCGTCCTGGCCGATCCCGACGGCACCGCCTGGCGATCCGGCTGGTCCGAGCCGCCGGCGCTGCCCGCCTGGCTCGCCGAACGGATGGGCACGAGGTCGCTTTGAGATCAGGCGCCGGACGGATGGGCACGAGGTCGCTTCGAGGTCAGGCGCCGGACGGATGGGCACGAGGTCGCTTCGAGGTCAGGCGCCGGCGATGCGCGGAACGCGGACGGCCTCGACCCAGGCGGGCGGCGGTGGCGGGTCCGCGCCGATGAGCGCGGCGACGAGGCGGGCCGACGACGGCGCCTCGGGCCACGGGGTGAAGCCGTCGGTCAGCACGATCACGACGCCGGGCCGTTCCGGCAGGGCCAGGGCCGCTTCGATGCCGACCCGCATGTCGGTGCCGCCCCCACCGGCGAGACTCACCTGCCGCGCGGACGTCACCCGGGCCGCGGTGTGCACGTCGGCGTCGCAGGCGAGCACCGTGACCCGGTTGCCGCCGACGCCGACCTCCCGCAGCACGCCGGTGACCTCGGCGAGGGCCGCCGCGAGGTCGTCCTCGCCCATGGACCCCGAGGTGTCGATGACGATCGCGACGACCGGCAGCGGGCGGCGCAGGCTCGGCAGCACGACACCGCGCAGCGCGGCGGTGCGGCGCGACGGCCGGTGGTAGGTGTAGTCGATCGCCCCGGCCGCCCAGGCGACCGCCTCCCGTACGGCGCCCGCGAGCACGCGCCGCCAGTCGACCACCGGTTCCAGAATCTGGTCCGCCCAGCGTCGCCAGCCGGCCGGGAGGCTGCCGCGGTTGCGCTGGTGGGCGCGGATCGCCTCGGCGGTGTGCCGGCGCAGGGCATCGGCCTCGACCGGTCTGACGCCGCCCCGGTCGCCGGTGACCTCCCACTCCCCCGCCGCGCCGTGGGCGCCGGAGCCGCAGTCGGAGCAGACCACGGACGGTGGCAGCTGCGCGAGATACTCCTCGAACAGCCGTCCGGTCTCCAGTCCGAAAAGGCCGGGTTCCATCCGGCCTTGCGGCAGTGTCAGCCCGTCGGCGAGCAGGTCGTCGTTGATCTCGCAGTCCTGGGCGACGTTTACCCGCGACCGGTCGCGCTGGTCGGCGGCCGGCAGCCGGTCTGCCCGGCCGTGGTGGTCGCGCAGCACGTGGGCCAGCTCGTGGATCCACACGCCCGCGAGCTCGGGAACGGACGTCGCCGCGACGAAAGCCGGTGACACGTAGCACCGCCAGTGCCGGTCGACGGCCATCGTCGGCACGCCGTCGCTCGGCACGACCGTCAGCGAGTAGAGCGCGGAGGCGAGGTAGGGCCGCTCGCTCGCGGCACGATACCGCGCGGCGAGCAGCTTGACCTGGTCGAATTCGGCCATGGTCAGGAGGCGCCGGGCAGTGCGCCGGACAGCTGGAGCAGGTCGATGAACGCGTCGATGCCGCTCGGCACCGGCCAGTCGGTGTCGCGCAGCGCCGCGAGATCGGCGGCGGCCCTGGCCGCGACGTCGGGTACGCCGGCGTCCACGGCCTTGGCCAGCACCGTCCAGCCGGCCTCCCAGCGCCGCCGCGTGAGGTCGCTCTGCACCGCCGAGACGACCGCCGTCAGGAAGGCGAGCTGCCGGTCGCCCCTCGCCGGCAGTGCGAAGGCGTCCGGATTGGCCAGCACGCGGTCCGGGTCTGGCAGATCGAGCTGTTCGAGGTAGTTCAGCAGCTCAAGCCCCGCGCCGTCGCCCACCGCGCCGACCACCGCGGTCGCGACCGCCTGCTGGTCGGCGCCGGCGGCGTACCCGACCGCCAGCAGGCGCAGCGCCATCTCCCAGGTACGTGGCGACGGCCAGGCGCGCCCCCGGCTCTCCGCGTCTTCGGGCAGATGGTGGGCCAGGCCCGGCCGGGCGGTGAGGAACCCGGAGATCACCCCGCGGGCGCGGGCGACCGCGCTGGGCACCCGGGCCGGGTCGATGCGCGGCAGCGGCACGGCCGGCCAGGTTCCCGCCATGCCTCGTGCGACCGTCCGCGGATCATGCGTCCAGTGCAGGTGGACGAACCGGTTCGCCAGCGGCGGGCTGAGGTGCCAGCCGTCCGCGGCGCTGGACGGCGGGTTGGCGGCGGCCACCACGCGGACGGACTCAGGGAGCGGCAGGCTGCCGACCCGGCGTTCGAGGACGACCCGCAGCAGCGCCGCCTGGACGGCGGGCGGAGCCGAGGACAGCTCGTCGAAGAACACGACGCCGCGCCCGGTCCCGGCCAGCCGCACCGCCCAGTCCGGTGGGGCCATCGGCACCCCGGTGGTGGCCGGATCGTCACCGATGATCGGCAGGCCGGCGAAGTCGGAGGGCTCGTGCACGCTCGCGATCACCGTCTCCAGCGGGACGCGGAGCCCGGCGGCCAGCTGCTGGAGTCCGGCGGACTTGCCGATTCCCGGTTCGCCCCAGAGCAGCACGGGCAGGTTCGCCGACACCGCGAGCGACAGCGCCTCCAGCTGCGGGTTCGCGGCCGGCTCCGTACGTAGGGAGGCGAGCCGGCGGACCAGGTCGTCGGCCGCGGCCAGCGGATCCGGTGCGAGGTCCTCGTCGGTGACGGTCACTGTGCCTCGTCCTTCCAGGTCATCCGGCGGGCTCGTCCTGCTCCAGCAGGGTCAGGAGGAAGTCCAGGTCGGTACGGTCGAGTTCGTCGGTGAGCAGCTCGGAGATCGACACGTCCCGCTCGTCGGCGACGTGGGGGTTCGCTCCGGCGGCCAGCAGCGCCCGTATCAGGGCGGGGGAGCCGTCGTCCACGACCGCCACGTACAGCGGCGTACGCTCCTTGTAGTCCACGGCCTCGAGATCGAGCCCGGCCGCGAGCAGGCGCGGCAGCAGCACCTCGTGGTCCAGGTGGATCAACGCGTGCAGGAGCGTGCGGTCCCGGCCGTCACGCAGCCGCGGGTCCACCCCGGCGTCGAGCAGCCTGAGCACGCCCGGCGTGTCACCGTGCTGGACCCGCATGAACAGCTCCCGCCGCAGCTCCCGCAGGGCCTTCGGTAGCCGGAACGCCTCCTCGGAGCGCATCGCCCGCTCCACCGCGAAGCAGCCGGCGATCTTGCCGCCGAACGCCCGCAGCGCCTGCTCACGCTGCTGCTCCTCCGCACTGTGCGGCATCCGCAGCGCGCCGTCCTGGAAGGACAGCTCGTGCCACTCGCCGCGGCAGCGCACCCGGACCGGGGACGGGAGCCACGGATCCGGCGGCCCGATCGGACCGGCGGGGTCCGCACGCAGCGGGAAGAGCGCGTCCCTGACCAGCGGATGCAGCCAGTCCGGATCCGCGTCACCCTGCCGGAGCACGTCGAGGTCCGGCAGCCGCCGCCAGCACGCCTCGGGCAGCGTCGGGGCGTCGCGGAACTCCTTTCCCCCGAGCCGGATCCGCAGTCCGTCGGCCTGCTCGCCGCCTTCGAGCAGCAGGACGCCGGGGGAGGGATGATCGATCTGGAAGCGATGCCCGAAGCCCGCGCGGATGAGCAGCCGGAGCTCCGGCTCCAGCCTGGCCGGCGCCACCGGCAGCTTCTCCAGGACGCGTAAGGGATCGATCAGGCCGGCGTAGCGGGACTGGAGCGGTGCCGGATCCAGCTCGATCCCCACCGCCGCGAACGCCGCCTCGACCTCCCCTCGCTCATGCAGCAGGGTCACCCATTCGGTGTGGGCCGGCGGGTCGGCGGGACCGGGGTCGGCCGTGGGCAGCTTCCCGGCGGGCCGCAGGGTCCCGTCCGCGTCGAAGAACGGCGGCCGGTCTCCGCCACCATGGCGTTCCAGCAGCTCGCCGGTGTGCCGCACATCCCACAGGTGCCGCAGCGTGGCCCAGTCATGCGTGCCGGACCGGTAGCCGCCCGAGCCGGCGATCCGCTCGAAGCGCAGGCGCAGCCGCTGCGGCCGCTCCCACGTCGCCGGTGTGGTGACGCGCAGACAGTGCTCTTCTCCGGCCGCGCCCAAGGTCACCGTCTGAAAGTTGCGGATCGTGGTCCATCCTCCCCCCAGTACCCGCGGCAGATGCCAGCGCAGCAGGTCCGGCGCGAAATGGAGGAGGTCGTCCTCGACCGCGGCCGCGACGGCGCCGCCGTGCTCGTTCGCGATGCCGGCCAAGTCGAACGCGACGTCGACGTTGGCCGCCGCACAGGCGCCGCGCCAGTCGCCGGCGAGCCGTCGCTCGGTGGCCCGCTCGATCATCCACCGGGGGACGGCGTAGCGCAGGATCCGGCGCCGGCTCGACGCCTCGTCCGGTGGGTACGACGGCGTACGGCGCGGCGCCGGCGCATCGGTGGCGGGGACCGGCGTACGGCGCGGCATCGGCGCATCGGTGGCGGGGACCGGCGAGTTGACGGTGTTCATTCTTCCTCGGTGAGTTCCGGATGCTCGCGTTCGATGCGATCCGTGATGAAGTCCAGGTCCTCGCGATCGAGCCAGGCGATCAGGCGGTGGAGCGAGACCGGATGACCGTGGATCTCGCCGGTCAGGTCGATCCGCGCTCCCGCGTTGAGCAGCGCGTGAACGAGCGCCACCGAACCGTCCCCGCAGATCGCGGAGAACAGCGGTGTGCGCCGGTCCCCATCCCTGACGTCGATGTCCAGGCCCGCCGCCAGGAGCCGCCCGAGCAGACCGTCATGGTCGAGGAGCCGCAGCAGGTGGGCCTGCTCGCGCCTGCGACGGCCGGGCACCCTCGGATCGGGGCCGGGGTCGAGCAGGTGCAGCAGGTGGAGCAGGGTGCGCCGGCGGCCGTCGCGGACGCGTGGATCCACGCCGGCGTCCAGCAGCCGGAGTACACCAGGGAGGTCGCCGTGCTGGACCCGCGCGAAAAGCTCCCCCCGCTGGTCGCGCAGGGCCTTGGGCAGCCGCCCTGTTCCGGAGGTCCATGCGTGCCGGGCGGCGAAGCAGCCGGCGACCGCGCCGCCGAACGCCCGCATGGCCTCCTCCCGCTGCTGCTCCTCCGCGCTGTGCGGGATGCGCAGGGCACCTTCGTGGAAGGAGATCTCGTGCCACTCGTCGCGGCAGCGGATCCTGACCGGCGTCGGGAGCTCTTGGTGGGACGGCTCCTCGGGGAGGGCGGCGCGGCTCGGGAACAGGGCTTCGCGTACGAGCGGATGGAGCAGCTCCGGCGGATGGCCGTCCCGCAGCAGGTCGAGGTCGGGCAGGCGGCGCCAGCACGCTTCCGGGAGCACCGCGTCCGCAGGCTCCGTGCCCATCTCGAAGGGGACGATCCGGACGCGCAGCCCCGCATCCGACGTCTCGAAGAGGAGTGCCGCGTACTGCCGGTAGGGGAGCCAGAAACGGCGGGTTCCCGTCGAGGCCGCGAGGCGGCGGATCTCCGCCTCCAGCCGGGTCAGGGCGAGGGGCATCCGTGCGAGAACGTCGAGCGGATCGACGAACCGCACCGAGAAATAGGGCTCGACCTCCACCGGCACCGCGTCCAGCTCGATGCCGGCGGCGGCGAACGCCGCCTCGACCTCGCCGCGTTCGTGCAGCAGCGTGACCCACTCGGTGCGCGAGGCCGGATCGGCATGGCCCGGGTCGGTCGTGGGCAGTTCGTCCGCGCCGCGCGGCGTGCCGTCGCCGTGGCGGAACGGGGCTCGATCCTTGCCGCCGCCGCAGCGTTCACGCAGGTCGCCGGTTTGACGGGCATCCCACAGGTGACGCGATGAGCTCCAGTCCTGGACGACGTCGCGCCAGAACGCGCTGTACGCCCAGTCGGTCTCCAGATAGGTGTTCCGCCGGTACACCGGCCCCACGTGCAGACGCAGCCGCTGCGGGCCGTGGGCCATCCAGCGGGGCGTCAGGAGATGGAGGTACGGGGCGTCCGAGGCCTCACCCGGCCGCCCCAGGACCATCACCTGGTCGGGCACGATCGTCGTACGCCCGCGGTCCAGGCGGGGCAGGTGCCAGCGCAGCAGGTCGGGGGCGAAGTTGCACAGGTCGTCTTCCAGTGCCGCGGCGACGGCCGCGCCGTGCTCGTTCGCGATGCCGGCCAGGTCGAACATGACATCGACGTTGGCCGCGGCGCAGGCGCCGCGCCAGTCGCCGGCGAGCCGTCGTTCGGTCGCCTGCTCGATCATCCACGACGGCACCGCGTACCGCCGGATCCGCCGTAACCGGGACGCCTCGTGCGACGGGTACGAACGGGACGGGGTACGCGCCGGCGGGGGCGCCGCGCTCATCGGTAGAGGCTCCCGATCGCGTGCAGGTCAGGATGGGTCCGGGCGGCGGGACGCAGCCGTGGCGCCAGCGCCCGCTTCACCTGACGGGGCACGCCGGGGCCGAACCCGACGTACTCCAGCCGCGTGTCCTCGGGAACGGCGGCCAGCAGCGCCTTGGCGCCCCGGCCGGTGATCCCGGTGCGGCGCAGCTCCAGCCGGCGCAGCGGGCTGCCGGGCAGAGCCGCGGCCAGCGCG
>NZ_BAAAMU010000093.1:19619-39635 GCF_039529435.1 Nonomuraea maheshkhaliensis | reverse complement strand
CCGGCTTCGCCGCCGGCCTGGCGTGCGTGCTCGCGCGGCGGGCCGCGCTGGCCGCGACGTGCGCGCTGGGCGCGGGGGCGGTCGCGCTGCTGTTCCTCAGCGGGCGCACGCCCTGGTTCGGCGCGGCGATGCTGGCGGTCATGTTCGTCGGCACGGCCGTGCACCGGTGGGAGCGCGGCACCGGCCGGCTCTGGCCCGTCGTGCCCGCCGCCGCGCTCGTCGCCGTGGCGCCGGTGTGGGCGCCGCAGGCCGGATGGTGGTGGGTGCGGCCCGACGTGTGGATCACCACGCTCACGCTCGCCGCGCTCACCTTCGCCGCCGGCATGGCGCTGCGGGACCGGCGGGTGCCGCGGGCGCTGGCGTGGCTGGGGCTCGTCAGCTACTCGCTCTACCTGACGCACGTCCCGCTGCTGAAGGTGCTGGTCGAGCTGGCGGGCGACCTGCGTGCCGCCTCCCTGCCCGTCCAGGCGGTCACCACGGTGCTCGTCACGGGGGGCGTGCTGGCCGCGAGCTGGGTGACGTACCGGGTCGTCGAGGTGCCCGCGCAGCGTCTGGGGCGGGCACTGACGAGCAGGCGGGAGCCGGTCGTCCGCGCGTCCGCGCCGGTCGCGGCGGGGCCCGGATGTTAACGTCCGCCTATGGCTGTCCCTCCGCGCGACGACGAGCGCTCAGGACGGCCCACGCGTGGGCGCCGCGTGCTGCTGGTCGTGGGCGCGGCGCTGCTGGTCGTGCTGTCCGTGGCGATGGGGGCCGCCTCGTTCCTGCTGTCCGTCAGGGGGCTGCGGTGAACGTGACCGGCGCGCGGCTGTACACCGAGATCCCGTAGGGGCGGCCGTTCCCGCGTACGACGAGCTCCTCGATCTGGCGTAGCGAGCCCGCCGCAGAGAAGTGGCGGTGCAGCCGCCTGGACTCCGGGAACGGGTGGGAGGCCATCAGCACGCCGCCGGGCTCCAGCAGGCCGGCCAGCCGGCCCGAGACCTGACGCAGGCTGCGCGCACCACCCACGTAGTAGAGCATCTCGGTGCAGACCACCAGGTCGAACGCGCCCTGCGGCGCGTGCCTGCGGATGTCCAGGCAGGCGAAGCGGGCGGCTGAGGCGGCGCGTCGCGCGGCGCTGCGGACGGCCTGCGACGAGATGTCCACGCCCAGCGTCTCCGCTCCCGGGTGGGCAGTGGCCAGCAGGTCGGTGAAGACGCCCTCGCTGCAGCCGACGTCGAGGATGCGGGCGTACTCGCGCCGGGGCAGGCAGCCGAGCAGCGCCGCGTGCCGGTCGCGCTCGTAGCTGTCGCTGGTGTAGCGCCAGGGGTCGGGCCGGCGGTGCCACCAGTCGAAGTAGCGGCGTACCGACTCCTGCGCGCCCGTGGCGGGCAGGCGGGCCAGCAGGCCGAAGAATGCGCGGTGAAGGGCGTCGCCCGCCTTGGCCATGTCGCTCCTTGGGTCGCTCCTTGGGGTCACTCCTTTTCTTCTACGACAAATGTCGTAGCAGCGCGCGGCCCGCCGCACGGCTGCCTGGAGCCGCGTGGTGGACGCGCCCGGCCTGCCACCGGCCGGAGGATGGGATACGGTTCCGGCAGAGAGGGCCGTCGGAGCGGTGGAGGTGCGGTTCGATGTCGCGGCGCAAGCTCGGGCAGCTGGAGGCCGAGGTGCTCGCCGTGCTGGCGGGGGCGGACGGGTTCCTGTCGCCCAACGACATCGGCGACCGGCTGGCCGGCGGGGCCGCGTACACGACGGTGAACACGATCCTGTTCCGCCTGCTGGACAAGAACATGGTCGACCGCGAGAAGCGGGGGCGGGCCTACGTCTACCGGCTGACCGCCGACGAGCCCGGCCTGGCCGCCGAGCGGATGTTCGGCCATCTGCGGCTGGCGCACAATCCGTCGGCGGTGCTCAGCCAGTTCGTCCACGGCCTCAACCCCAAGGAGGAGGAGGCCCTGCGCGCGCTGCTCGACGAGACGGGAGAGCAGCAGCGGTGAACCTGGAGATCTACCTGCCGACCGCGCTGCTGGCGCTGAGCACCCTGGTCGTCGCGTGGCGGCAGCCCCGCATGCATCCCGCCTGGACGGCGCGGATCCTGATCCTGTTCATCGGCGCCTCCGCATCGGCCGTGCTCGGCCTGCTGACCTTCCTCGTCGTGATGGCCACCGGCGTGTGGACCCCGGCCAAGGCCGCGCTGGCGGGCGGCCTGCTGGCCGACAACGGCCGGGTCCCCCTTCCGGTGGGGGTCGCGGCGGGGGCGCTGCTGGTGCTCATCGCCGTGGCGGTGGCCTGCTCCGCGCTGCGCTGGCGGCGGGAGCTCCGCGAGGCCAGGGCCCTGGGCACGGGCGTCGTCGCCGACGAACGGCCGTACGCGATGGCGGTGCCGGGGCACGAGGGCGGGGTGATCCTCTCCAGCGGCCTGGTCGGGCTGCTGTCCCGGCGCGAGCTCGAGGTCGTGTTCCGCCACGAGGCCGCCCACCTCAGGCACCGACACCACCTCTACCTGGTGGCCGGCTCGGTCTTCATCCGCGTCTTTCCCTGCCTGGCGTATCCGTACCGGGCGCTGCGGTACGCGCTCGAACGCTGGGCCGACGAGGAGGCCGCCGTGGCGGTCGGCGACCGGGTGCTGACCGCGCGGACGATCGCCCGGGTCGCGCTGGCCCAGCCCATCATGGGGGCCGGCCCTTCCGGCCCTCATGATGGGCTGGGCCGGCTCGCACTCACCGGCTCCCATGTCACGCGCAGGGTCACCGCGCTGCTCGGACGCACTCCGCCCGACAGCCGGATCGCCGGGCCCGTGCTGTTCGGCGGCGCCTGGATGGCGACCGGCGGCGCCATCTCCCCTACCGTCACCCATCACGTCAACCTCGTCCTGGTGCTGCTGTGACGCCTCCCCTGCCCGGTTCTCAGGCCGCGCCCTGCTTCTCGCCGCGCAGGATCTCCTCGTAGAGCCTGGTCAGGGCGGGGCTCGGGGGCAGGCCCAGGCGGGCGGCTAGATCGCGGCGTACGTTCTCGTACTGCGACAGCGCCTCGGAGGTGCGACCGCAGCAGGCCAGAGCCCGCATCCTGGCGGCGACCAGCCGCTCGCGGTCGGGCGAGAGCTCCAGCACCTCGTCGAGCCTCGTCAGGGCCTCGGCGGGCCGGCCCTGCTCGATCGCCAGCTCCGCCCAGTCCTCGCCGGCCGCCAGGTACGCCTCGGTGAAACGGCCGATCGCCTCGTCGAGCATCGGCACCCCGGCGAACTCCGCGAGCGGCCCGCCCCGCCACAGCCGCAGCGCCCCCTCCAGCGCCTCCAGCGCGGCCTCGGTCTCTCCCCTGCCCCGCAGGTCGCGCCCGGTGCCGGCCAGCCGGTGGAACCTGAGCAGGTCCAGCTCCTCCGGCTCCACGGCCATGCGGTAGCCCCGGCCGTGGAAGGAGATCCGGTCGCCGAGGTGCCTGCGCATCGTGGAGAGGTACACCTGGAGGTTCTTGCGGGCCGTGAGCGGCGGGGCGTCCCGCCAGAGCGTGGCGATCAGCTGCTCGGTGGGGACCACCTCGTTCGGCAGCGTGAGCAGGACGGCGATCAGCAGCCTCGCCTTCCTGGCGGTGACGGGAACGGGCGTGCCGGCCATGTTCAGGTCGAGCGGCCCGAGCACGCGAGCGTCCAGCCCCGCGTCAGCGGCCAGACCAGCGTCCTCCGCCACCGGCTCCCCCGCTCGGCCCGTCGACGCACGCCCGGCCGTCCGGCCTGCCGGCATTCCCGCCGTGGTGCCGGGGGCCGGCGCGCTGTTCCGTCGGGCGGCGCGGGCATGCAGGTCGCGGACCATGGCGAGCACGGCGCGGGAGACGTCCTCCACGCCTGCCCTGGTCTCGTACCAGTGCCAGTCGCCGTCGCCGTCGGCTTCGAGGAAGACCGGGCCCCGTGTGGTCAGCAGGAAGTCGAAGGCCGCGTAACGCAGCTCCCAGCGCCCGGCCAGCTCGCGCACGGCCCTGGCGACGGCCTCGGGGACCGCCACCTGAGCGACCGTGACCGCCGGGTGGTGCCGGCCGGCCGTGGGTGAGGGCCTGGTGACGCGGAAGGCCCGCAGGACGCCGTCCACGTGGTGGACGCGGAGCTCGGCCCGGTGCTCGACGTACTCCTGCACGATGACCGGCACGCCCCGCACCGGACCGGTCCCCGGCACCGCGCCGGTTCCCCGCAGCACACCGAGCCCCGGCACCGCGCCGGCTCCCGGCATCGCGCCGGCTCCTGGCACTGCGCCGGTTCCTGGCACTGTGCTGGTTCCTGGCACGGGGCAGGTGACGAGGCTGGGGGTGGTGCCTGTCGTGTGGCGGTCGAGGGGCTTGACGACGGCGCGGGGGCCGCCGAGGGTTCCGGCCGCCGTGGCGGGGTCCGTCGTGACGATCGTCCTGGGGGTGCGTATGCCCGCCCTGGCGGCGTCCCTCAGCCGTACGAGCCGCCCTGGATCGCCCGCGCCGGGCAGCCGCACCCTGGACAGCTCCGGCAGCCGGCCGATCAGCGCGTGCCACGGGCCGGCCATGACCGGGGACGGCGCCGGGAAAGCGTGGCCGGGCGCCGCACGTGACGGCAGGTGACGGGCCCAGGTGACGGCGGGGACGATCCGGCGGCCGTCGATCCGCAGCGAGCCGTCCTCCTCCAGGGTCAGCGCCAGGCCCGCGAGCGCCTGGGCGTCGATCCGCAGGCTCGGCACGCCCAGCGCGGACAGCCCCCGCTGCAGCCCCGCGAACTCGGCACCCCCCGCCCGGTCCACAAGGACCACGCACGGCAGGACCGCCCCGGGATCCGCCGCCGCGGGCAGCCCCCAGGTCACGGCCGCCCGCCCGACCCACGCGTCAGGAAACCCGGCCGATATGCCGGAAATATGTGGTTCGTTCAACGCCTCGCCCCTCCCAGCGGCGGCAATCCCCTCCGGGAACTGATTCGCCCGCCGCTCCCCGCCGGATCACGGGCTGTGCCGGACGGCGTTCGACATGAGGTTGACCAGGACCCGCTCCAGCAGCACCGGATCGGCCAGGACGCCGGGCAGCCCGGCGGGGAGGTCGCACTCGACGCGGTCGCGCGGCGGCCCGAGGTCGTCGGCGGCGCGCGGGACGATCTCCTCCAGATCGACCGGCTCCAGAGCGACACCGAGCACGCCGGCCTGCAGCCGGCTCGTGTCGAGCAGGTTCGCGACGAGCCGGTCCAGCTCGTCGAGGGATTCGGCGGCGGTGGCGAGCAGTTCGGCGCGGTCCTCGGGCGACCAGGCGACCTCGGTGCCGCTCAGGCTCTCGATCGCGGCCTTGGCCGAGGCGAGCGGGGTGCGCAGGTCGTGGCTGACGGCGGCGAGCAGCGCGGTGCGCATCCGGTCGGCCCGTCCGGCCTGTCAGACGCGGACGGCCCCTCCGGCTCGTCCGGGCCGAATCCCTCCGCCCGCGGCTCCGCCTCGGCGACCGCCCGCACGTCAGGGGCGATCAGGTCCAGCAACCGCCACACTTCCTCGGCGGCTGGTTCCAGCGTCATGTCGCGACCTTCGGACCGCCACGGGTCTCCTCTCGTCGACCGGAACGCTCCATCCATTGTCCGCCGACCTGCGGCGACCGGCTCGGAAAAGCGCTCCAGCTCGGCCACCCGCGCCGTCAGTGCCATCCCCGCCTTTACGCCACCCGTGCCACCGCGCCACCCACACCCCCTGAACCACCCACACCTCCGAACCATGCACACCTCCTGCACCACCCATATCTCCTGCATCCGCCGCACCACACACCCCTTCACGCCGTCGGTGTCACCCGCGCCACCCTTCGCATCTCTGCGCCATCCACGCCCCCAGCACCCGCGCCCTCGGTGCAGTCCCGCGTCATCCACGCCCTTTGCGCCATGCACTCCCCTCGGTGTCGTCGATGCCGTGGATGCCGGCCCTGGGGTCACCGGCTCCACCAGCGCGGTTTCGCGGGGCGAATCATGGGCATCGAGCGCCCAGGACTCCGGAAGAGCAGGCCCCCGGGCAGGACTCCGGGAAGGCAGGACTCCGGGAAGGCAAGGCCGGGAGGGCAGGACTCTGACAGGGCACGGATCGGGGAGGTCAGGCGCGATGGCTCGCAGGTTGCTGGTGATGGGCAATCCGGCCGCGGGCGGAGCCGGCGAGGAGCGGCGCATGGCGGTGCTGGACGTCCTCTCCGGCGGGGCCGACGTCGTGGAGCAGGTGACGGAACGGCCGGAGGACATCGGCCGGGCGCTGGCCGAGCACACCGATCGCATTCCGGTCGTACTCGGCGGCGACGGCAGCCTGCACACGCTGGTGGCGGAGTTGCTGGCCCGCGACGAGCTGGCCGAGCGCCCGGTGGGCCTGATCCCGATGGGCACCGGCAACGACCTGGCACGTTCCCTGGGCATTCCGCTCGACCCGTGCGAGGCCGCGGAGGTGATCCTGCGGGGCCGGGAGCGGCCGATGGACCTGCTCGTGGCCGGCGACGGCACGATCGTGGTGAACGCCGTGCACGTCGGCGTCGGCGCACTGGCCGCCGAGGAGGCGACACCGCTCAAGCCGTGGCTGCGCCGGGTCGCGTACGCGGCGGGCGCGCTGCTGGCCGGCGTACGCGCGAAGGGCTGGCACCTACGGGTGCGCGCGGACGGCAGGACCATCGCCGACGGCCGGCGGCGGATCCTGATGGTGGGCGTCGGCAACGGCACCTCGATCGGCGGCGGCACCCCGCTCACCCCGCAGGCCCGCCCTGACGACGGTCTGGCGGACGTGGTCGTCTCCTTCGCCGTCTCGCCCCTGGCCCGGCTCACCTTCGGCGTGCTGCTGCGGCTCGGCAGGCAGCGCCGCCACGACGACGTGGTGACCCTCAGGGCGCGCGCCATCTCCATCGACGGCGAGCCGGTCCCGGCCAACGCCGACGGGGAGCTCTGCCAGGCCGGCCCCTCCTACACCTGGACGGTGCATCCCGCGTCCTGGCGCATCCTCGCCCCCGCCAACGGTTCGCCGGGGAAGAACCGATGACCACGGATCCGGCCGACCTGGAGAATCCTCGAACGGTGCGGGCATCCAGACCAGAGGAGCCCGGAACAGCACAGGGGCACGGACCGGAAGAACCCATGACACATGAGACGGCGTGGGGGCCGGTTTGGCGGAGTTCATGTGCGTGAGTCGGCGCCCGGGCTGGAGGGGCCAATGACACCTGGGGCGGGACGGATGGCCGGCCTGGGCGACTATGCCATCGACCCGGTCCGGGGATTCGTCCCCGCCGACGACCCGCCGGACGCGCTGCCGCCGTACTACCGCCCCTGGGAGCGCACCGTACGCGACCTGTCAGCCCTGATCATGACGGATCGCCTGCGCGGCGCAGTCACGTCGCTGCCCCTGCTCACGCTCGACAAACTGAGCTCACACGGAGAGCGCGAACGCGCCATGCTGCTGCTGACCTGCCTGGCGAACGCGCACGTATGGGGACCAACCACCCCCGCCCGCACCCTCCCCGCCCCCGTGGCCCGCCCCCTGGACGAGCTGGCCCGCCTGCTGGAACGGCCGCCGATCATCGCCCACGCCTCGATCGTCCTGAACAACTGGCGCCGCCTCGACCGCACAGAGCCGCTGAGCACGTCCAACATCGACACCCAGGTGACGTTCCTCGGCGGCGTGGACGAAAAGTGGTTCTACCTCGCCACCGTGGGCGTCGAGCTGGCCGGCGCGCCCGGGCTGCCGCTGCTCGTACTCGCCCGCGACGCCGTGGCCGCCGACGACCCCGACCGGCTGACGGAGGCGCTGCTCGGCGTGCGGGAGGTGCTCGGCCGCACGGCGGAGGCGCTGCTCGGCATCGAACGCTGGTGCGACCCGCACGTCTTCTTCCACCGGATCAGGCCGTTCCTCACCGGCTGGGCCGAACCCGGGCTGATCTTCGAGGGCGTGAACCGCGGGCCCGTCGTCCTGGCCGGCGGCAGCGCCGCGCAGAGCTCTCTGATCCAGTCGTTCGACGCCGGGCTCGGCATCCGCCACGACGATGAGGTGACCGCCGGATTCCTCACCGGCATGCGCGCGTACATGCCGGCGCCGCACCGCCGTTTCCTCACCGACCTGGAGACCGGCCCTTCGGTACGCGACTACGTGGCTCACCGGCGCCGCGACCGGCCACGGCTGGCGGAGGCGTACAACGGAGCCGTGGACGCGCTGGCCCGGCTCAGGGCGCAGCACATCGGCATCACCGGCCGCTACATCCAGCGCTTCGAACGCGACGGCACGGCCAAGGGCACGGGCGGCAGCGACTACACCGGCTTCCTCCGCCGCGCCCGCGAGGAGACCGTCGGCCACCTGCTGTCCTGATCAGCGAGGTGTCGGGGGCTTGCCGGCGGGCGTTCGCCGGCGGTGGCGGTCGTCCTGCTGATCGCCTGCCGTGGCACCACGCCGGCCCAGCGCGTGCGGATCCTGCCGTGGCACCACGCCGGCGCAACGCGTACGGATCCTGCCGTGCCTGCCCGAGCTCATCGCCGCCCTCGACGGAAGACCGCGATCGTGCGGGAGCCGCTAGCCTGGTGACGCCACATGACGCCACATGACGCCATGACGACTCCATCCACTTACATGAGCCCACTTGAAATGACGCCACGATGATGCCATAGTGACGTCATGGACTTGGCTCCGTACGTTGACAATCTCCGGCGCGATCTGGCCATCGCCGCCGCGGCGGGCGGTGACGAGGCGCGGGCGCTGGCCGAGCGATTGGCCGCGACGCTCGAGTCCGCCACCCGGCTCGCCCTGCTGGAGGCCCTGTCCGCCGCCGCGGACGAGATCACCCGCGACCTCGCCCCCGGCTCGGTCGAGGTCCGCCTGCGTGGCCGCGAACCCGGTTTCGTGGTGACGCCACCCCTGGTCGCCGCCTCGTTCGAGGACGACGGCGAGCGGCACGGCCCGCCCGCCCCGCCACCACCGCCACCCATGGCGCCCGACGCCGACGAGGGCGGCACGTCCCGCATCTCCCTGCGCGTTCCCGAGCACCTCAAGCCGCGCATCGAGGAGGCCGCCGCCCGCGACGGCCTGTCCGTGAACGCGTGGCTCGTACGCGCCGTCTCCGCCGCCCTCGACCCCGGCCAGGACACCCGGCGCTCCGGCAAGAGCGCGCCACGGCAGGCCGGCAACCGCTACAGCGGCTGGGTGCGCTGATGCCCACGTCAACCCGCGACGACTGGATCCCCATGCCGACCTTCGACACTCCCGAGCCCGTCCTCGTCGTCATCGACCTGCCGACGGCCACCATCAGGATCAGCGCGAGCGAGCGCACCGACACCGTCGTGGAGGTGCGCCCGAGCAACGAGTTCGACGAATCCGACGTCGAGGCCGCCCGGCAGGCGCGGGTCGACCTCACCGGCGGCAGGCTGCTGCTCCGGGTGGAGGGCGCGGGGCCCGCCACGTCGCTCGGCTGGGGCCTGTCTTTCGACAAACTGGTCGAGTCGCCCACGTCCTGGGCACGCTCGCTGCTGCTCGGCCACAGCGGCTCGATCGAGGTGACGATCGACCTGCCCGCCGGTTCCCGCGTGGAAGCCAAGGCGGCGACGGGCCTGCACTGCCGGGGCCCGCTCGGCGAGGTGGCGTTCACCACCACCTACGGCGACGTCAACGTGGAGGAGGCCGGCCGGCTGCGACTGAAGACCACCTACGGCGACATCTCGGTCACCCGCTCCTCCGGCCACGCCGAGGTCACCACGACCCACGGCGACATCAGGATCGGCGAGATCGACGGCACGGCGGCGCTGAAGAACTCCCACGGCGACCTGCGCCTCGGCGAGATCACCGGGGAGCTGCGGGTGCAGACCTCCCACGGCGACATCGCCGTCGACCGCGCCCTGTCCGGCGTCGCCATCAAGACCTCGTACGGCAGCGCGCGCATCGGTGAGGTGGTGGCCGGCTCGGTCGTCATGGAGACCACCGGCGGCGGCCTCGACCTCGGCATCCGCGAGGGCAGCGCGGCCTGGCTGGACCTCAGCTCCACCTACGGCACCGTGGACGTCGAGCTGGAGTCCAGCGACGGCCCCGGGCACACCGACGACGTCGTCGAGGTGCGCGCGCACACCGCGCACGGCGACATCTCCATCCACCGATCCTGACGATCAAGGAGACACACATGCCTGACGCGATCATGGCCGAGGGGCTGGTCAAGAGATACGGCGACGTGATCGCCCTCGACGGGATGGACCTGTCCGTCCCCGAGGGCACGGTGTTCGGGCTGCTCGGCCCGAACGGCGCCGGCAAGACCACCACCGTGCGCATCCTGACGACGTTACTGCGCCCCGACGCCGGGCACGCCACGGTGGCCGGGTTCGACGTCGTCCGCGACGCACGCGCCCTGCGCGGCCACATCGGCGCCTCCGGCCAGTACGCGGCCGTGGACGACCACCTCACCGGCGCCGAAAACCTGGAGATGGTCGGCCGCCTCTACCACCTGGGCGTGCAGCGCAGCCGTCAGCGCGCCCGTGAGCTGCTGGAGCGCTTCGACCTGACGCAGGCCGGCGACCGGCCGGTGCAGGGCTACTCGGGAGGCATGCGGCGGCGGCTCGACCTGGCCGGGGCGCTGGTGGCCAACCCGCCGGTGCTGTTCCTCGACGAGCCCACCACCGGGCTCGACCCGCGGGCCAGGGCGAGCCTGTGGGACGTCATCTCCGAGCTGGTCGCGGAGGGCACCACGGTCCTGCTCACCACCCAATACATGGAGGAGGCCGACCGGCTGGCCGATCGCATCGCGGTGGTCGACCACGGGCACGTGATCGCGCTCGGCACCTCCGACCAGCTCAAGCGGCAGGTCGGCGGCGACCGGGTCGAGGTGTGGCTGACCAGCCCGGCCGATCTGGAGGCCGCGGAGCGGGCGCTGGCGCCGCTGGCCGTGGGGGCGCCGCAGCGCGATCCGCACGTCCTGCGGGTGACGGTCCCGGTCAGCGGCGGCGTGAGCGCGCTGACCGCCGCGCTCGGCCGCCTGGCCGCCGAGCGGGTCACCGTACGCGACGCCGGGCTGCGCCGGCCGACCCTGGACGACGTGTTCCTCACTCTCACGGGACACGAGGCCGACGAGAAGGTCAAGGAGACCGTGTGATGAACGCCCTCAACCTGGCCGTCGCCGACGGCGTGACGATCGCCAAGCGCAACGCGCTGAAGATCCGCCGGGCCCCCGACCTGCTGGGCGGCGTGGTCATGCTGCCGATCGTGTTCGTGCTGCTGTTCACCTACGTCTTCGGCAGCATGATCAGCCTGCCCGGCATGTCCTACGGCGAATACCTGCTCCCCGGGATCTTCGTCCTCACCATCGTCTCGAGCGCGCAGATCACCGGCTACACCCTGACGCAGGACCTGCAGCGGGGCATCTTCGACCGGTTCCGCACGCTGCCGATGTCCCCGTCCGCGGTGCTGACCGGCCAGACCATCGCCGACGTGATCATGAACCTGACCAGTATGGTCACGATGGTCGCGGTCGGGCTGCTCGTCGGATGGCGGATCAACTCCTCGCCGCCGGAGGCCGCGCTGGGCTTCCTGATGCTGCTGCTGTTCTCCTACGCCTTCTCCTGGGTGACGGCGACGGTCGCGCTGGCCCTGCGTACGCCCGAGGTGTTCAACAATGTGGCCACGATCCTGTCGTTCCCGATGGTGTTCCTGTCCAACGCCTTCGTCGACAGCGCCCGCCTGCCGGGCCCGCTCAAGCCGATCGCCGAGTGGAACCCCGTCTCCACGCTGGTCCAGGCCGCGCGCGAGCTGTTCGGCAACACCAGCCCGGCCATTCCCACGCCCGCCGCGTGGCCGCTCCAGCACGCGGTGCCGGTGTCGCTGGCGTGGTCGGTCATGCTGCTGGCCGTGTTCGTGCCGCTGGCCACGCGGCTGTACAAGAGAGCCGTCAGCCGGTGAACCCCGCGACGGCACGGGTCTCCGACGGGGACCGCGACAGGGCGGTGGAGCTGGTGCAGCAGGCGTACGCCGACGGGCGGCTCGACCAGGAGGAGCTGGAGCGGCGGCTCGAACGCGCGCTCGGCGCCGGCTCGCTCCGGGAGCTCGAACTCGTCGTCGCCGACCTGCCGCACCACGACGAGGTGGTCAGGCTCCAGTCGGTCGGCGGGGGCCTCAAGCGGTCGGGCGACTGGAACGTCCCCCGGCGCCTGCACATCGAGTCCGCGTACGGCAGGGTACGGCTCGACCTGTCGCGGGCCGTCATCCGGCACCCGCAGGTCGACATCGAGCTCCACCTCGCCTACGGCCAGGCCACGATCATCGTGCCCGCCGGCGCGAGCGTGGACGCCGACGGGGTGCGGGCCGAATGGGGCCGGGTGATCTGCAAGGCGCCGGGCCGCCGGCGTCCCGGCGAGCTGCACGTCCAGGTCACCGGCGCCCTCCCCTACGGCCGCCTCGTCATCCGCCCATCCCGCAGCTGACCTCCCCCACGGCCGCCCCGCCCACGGGCGTGACCCCGCAGCCACCCTTCCCGCAAAGTGCGATCCCTACAGTCCGCCTGCCCGCAGGTGAGATCCCGGCCACCAGTTACCTGTCCGGCCTCCCTGCGGATGAGACCACCCGCCCCGACCCGACCCCATCCGCCCGAATATTGACGTTTTATTGACGCCATGATCACGCTGGTACCCGTACTTGCCTCACTAGTGTCTTCGTCCTGACGTCCCCTTGACGACGGAAGGACCCAGGTGACCGAGGTGGACCAGCGTGCGGCCGTGCCCGACACGCCGTTGCGGCGGTGGCTGCTCAAGGGCCTGCCCACCCCCGAGACCCCGGTGAACCGCCCCGCCGCCGAGGAGCCCGCCGGGCACCGGCACCAGTGGTGGCAGGTGATGTGCCTGACGGGCGTCGACTACTTCTCCACCCTCGGCTACCAGCCGGGCATCGCCGCGCTGGCCGCCGGCGCGCTCAGCCCCGTGGCGACGCTCCTGCTGGTGGCGTTGACGCTGCTGGGCGCGCTGCCGGTCTACCGGAAGGTGGCCGCCGACAGCCCCAACGGGCTGGGCTCGCTGTCGATGCTGGAGCGGCTGCTGCCCGGCTGGCGGGGCAAGCTGCTGGTGCTGTTCCTGCTCGGGTTCGTGGCGACCGCGTTCGTCATCACCATCACGCTGTCGGCGGCGGACGCGACCGCGCACATCCTGCACAATCCCTTCGTCCCGCACTCCTGGGCGGGCTGGCAGGTGCCGGTAACCCTGGCCCTGATCGCCGCGCTCGGCGGGGTGTTCCTGGCCGGCTTCAGCGAGGCCATCTCCATCGCGGTCGTCCTCGTCGCCGTCTACCTGGTGCTCAACCTGGTCGTCGTGGGCACCGCCGTCCAGCGGGTGCTCACCCGGCCCGAGCAGGTGGCCGGCTGGCGGGACGTGCTCGCCTCCGACTACTCCAGCCCGATCGCCATGGTGGCCGTCGCCCTGTACGTGATGCCGAAGCTGGCCCTCGGCCTGTCCGGCTTCGAGACGGGCGTGGCCGTGATGCCCCTGGTCAAGGGCGAGCTCGCGGAACGGATCAGGGGCGCGCGCAAGCTGCTGACCACCGCCGCCCTGATCATGAGCGTCTTCCTGATCACCTCCAGCGTCGCCACCACCGTGCTCATCCCGGCCGAGGAGTTCGCGGAGGGCGGCTCGGCCAACGGCCGCGCCCTGGCCTACCTCGCCCACCTCTACCTGGGCGACTGGTTCGGCACCGCGTACGACCTTTCCACCATCGCCATCCTGTGGTTCGCGGGGGCCTCCGCCCTGGCCGGGCTGCTCAACATCGTCCCGCGTTACCTGCCCCGCTACGGCATGGCCCCCGACTGGACCCGCGCCACCCGGCCGATGGTGCTGGTCTTCACCGGCATCGCGTTCCTCATCACGGTGTTCTTCGACGCCGAGGTGGAGGCTCAGGGCGGCGCGTACGCGACCGGGGTGCTGGCCCTGATCCTGTCGGCCGGCGTCGCCGTCACGCTGGCCGCCTGGACCGGGCGCCGGTTCAAGGCCGCCGCCTACTTCGGGCTCATCAGCCTGATCTTCGCCTACGCCACCGTCGCCAACATCATCGAACGGCCCGACGGCCTGGTCATCGCCCTGCTGTTCGTCCTGGCCATCGTGGTCATCTCGCTGGTCTCCCGCGCCACCCGTTCCACCGAACTGCGCGTCACCACCATCAGCCTGGACGACTGCGCCCACCGTTTCATCAACGAGGCCGGCGAGATCTACCTGATCGCGAACGAGCCCCACACCCGTGACGCCAAGGAGTACGTCGACAAGGCCCGCGAGGCGTGGGAGCTGCACCGGCTACGCACCAGCGAGGGCCTGATCTTCCTGGAGGTGACCATCCCCGACGCCTCGGAGTTCGCCGGCGAGTTGCGTGTGGTCGGCGAGGAACGGCACGGCTTCCGCATCCTGCGCCTGCAGAGCACCACCGTGGCCAACTCCATCGCCGCCCTGCTGCTGCACCTGCGCGACACGTACGGCAAGACGCCCCACGTCTACTTCCACTGGGCCGCCGAGGGCAACCCCATCGGCGCGCTGCTGCGCTACCTCGTCTTCGGCGGCGGCGACGTGCCACCCCTGACCCGCGAGGTGCTCCGCCAGGCCGAACCGGACCCCGCCCGCCGCCCGGTCGTCCACGTCGGCTGACCGCCCGGCGTTGCCCCCCGTTTGAAGCTTTCACCGCCACGACCACGGAGATGTCGGCCAAAGTTCACACCGAAAGTTCAACGATACCGTTGAAGGCATGGACATCGGCATCATCCAGGAATCCGCCCATGCCGTCGAAGCCGCCACCGTCTCCAGACTCCTGCGGGCCCGGCCGCGCCTGCTCGCCCTCGGCGAACCCACCCATGGCGAGGAGCTCCTGCTCGACGTACGCAACGACCTGTTCCGGCAGCTCGTCGAGCAGGACGGCTACCGGATCATCGCGCTTGAGAGCGACTGCCTGGCGGGCCTGACCGTGGACGACTACGTCACCTCCGGCACAGGCACGCTCGACGAGGTCGTGGAGCGCGGCATCAGCCACGGATGGGGCACGTCACCGGGCAACCGCGAGCTCGTGCGCTGGATGCGCGCGTACAACGAGGGCAGGCCCGCCGCCGAGCAGCTGCGTTTCGCAGGCTTCGACGGCCCGCTGGAGACGGAGGCCGCCGCGAGTCCCCGGCAGGTCCTCACCGCACTCCACGCCTACCTCGCCGCCCGCGTCGAGCCGGCCCTGCTCCCCTGCACCGCCGACACCCTCGACCAGCTCATCGGCACCGACGAACGCTGGACCGACCCCGCCGCCGCCTGGGAACCGTCCAAGTCCGTAGGCCGTTCCGACGACGCCAGGCAACTGCGGCTGCTCGCCGACGACCTGGTGGCCCTGTTCGACGCGTCCCTGCCGCACCTGATCGCGACCTCCACCCCCGACGAGCTCGAACGGGCCCGCCTGTACGGTCGCACCGCCACCGGCCTGATGCGCTACCACTACTGGATGGCCGACACCTCACCGGCCCGCTGGCCCCGGCTGGCGAGCGTGCGGGACACGATGATGGCCGCCAACCTCCTCGCCCTGGCCGAACAGGGCCCGACCCTGGTCTACGCCCACAACACCCACCTCCAGCGCGACAAGGGCACGCTGACCATGGGGGGCCGGCCGTTCGACTGGTGGGGCGCAGGCGCGCTGGTCAGCCCCCGCCTCGGCGACGACTACGCCTTCCTGGCCACGGACGTCGGCACCATCGCCCACCACGGCGTGCCCGCCCCACCGCCCGACACCCTCCAGGGCCTCCTCCACCAGCTCCCCGGCGACCGCCACCTCATCGACACCCGCCACCTCGCCGCCACCCTCACCGCCGCCCCCGCACCCCGCGAATCCCCGTACTACGGCTACATCCCCCTGAACCCGACCCATCCGCCCACGTACGACGGCCTCCTCTACATCAAGGACCTGCCACCGGCCTGAGCACGAGCACCGGGGTCAACGGGGACTCAACGGGGGCTCAACATCGGGGTGCCTATCTTCGTGGCGACCACACGGAGAAGGAGACGAAATGAGTCAGCATCCGCTTCTCGTCAAAGCACTGAAGACCGCCGGTGTCGCCGTCGCCGCCGGGATCGTCGCCTCCAGCGCGGTCCCGGCCCAGGCTGCCGCCGGCAGTGCCAGGGTCGAGGCGTACATGGCGGCCTTCCCGAACGGGACCAAGGTGAGCAACAACGAGATCTCCTATGAGGGCGGCGCGGTCTCCGTGGTGCTTTCGGCCACCGCGAAGAACTGCAAGGCCGGGTACTACTGCGTCTACACGGACTCGAACTTCCGCGGTGCGATGGCCAGTTGGCAGGCGTCCGCGTCCAAGTGCAAGAAGTACGAATTCACCAAGTGGTGGCGCGACAAGATCTCCTCGTTCTGGGCTCGCGGTAAGTGCCCGGCCGACAACTACTTCCTCAAGAACAAGAAGAAGTGGCAGCCCGACCAGTTCCAGCCCTTCGAGGGGAAGAAGGCGTACGTCCGCTACAACGACGCCTACGACTACGCGGCGCGCGGCTACACCGACTGACGGCCGGCCCGCGCGGGGGTCGCGTGGAGTCACTTGACTTCATGTTGACCTTAACTTGCAGACTTGCCTCCGTTCGAACAACCGAACTCATGGAGGCAACGATGTACGACGTCGTCATCGCCGGCGCGGGGCCGGCCGGTCTGGCCGCGGCACTGGTGCTGGGGCGGGTGCACCGCACGGTGTTGCTGGTCGACGCCGGGGACGGGCGCAATGCCCGGGCCGATGCAGTGCACAACTTTCTGACCAGGGATGGGACCCCGCCGGACGAGCTGCGTGAGCTTGGCCGGCGGGAGCTGGCCGGGTATCCGGCGGTGCGGACGCTGGCGGGGACGGTCGCCGGCGCGGAGGCGCTCCCCGCGGCCTCCGCGGCCTCCGCGGCCTCCGCGGCCTCCGCGGCGGAGGACGCGGAGGGCGTTCCCGGCGCCGACGTGGCACGTGGCGGGTTCCGGGTGGAGTTGTCCGATGGCGGGACGGTGGGCGCGCGGCGGCTCTTGCTGGCCACCGGGCTGGCCGACGAGCTTCCCGGCCCCCCCGGAGTGACCGAGCTGTGGGGCCGTTCGGCCTTCCACTGCCCGTACTGCCACGGCTTCGAGTGCACCGGCCTGCCGGTCGCGGTGCTCGGCGCCGGGCCCGGCCGCGTACGGCTGGCGTTGCAGCTGAGCCGGTTCGCCACCGGCGTCGTGCTCTGCACCGGCGGCGAGCCGCTGGCCCAGGCCGCGCGGGAGACGCTCACCGCGTACGGCGTGGCGGTGCGGTGCGAGCCCGTCACCCGGCTGGAGGGCGCGGACGGACGGCTGGAACAGATCGTGTTCGAGGGCGGCCCGCCGCTGGAACGGGCGGCGGTGTTCGTCGCGAACGTGCCGCGCCAGCGCTCCGGTCTGGCCGAGCGTCTGGGCTGCGCGGCCTTCGCCGACGGGTGCGTGGAGATCGACGAGTTCGGCCGGACGAGTGTGCCCGGCGTGTACGCGGCCGGCGACATGGCCAGGCGCCGCACCGTGCCCATGCCGCTCGCCGCGGTGATCGCCGCCGCCGCGAGCGGCACCCTGGCCGGTGGGGCCGTCGACCAGGACCTGCTCGGCGAGGATTTCGGCCTGCCCGACCCGTTCGCGCGACGGGAGGGCTGAGCTCATGTCCTCCAGAACGGGCAACGTCCCCCTCGCCACGGCAGGGCTGCTGATCGGCATGCTGCTGTCGGTGCTCGACCAGACGGTGGTGGCCATCGCCCTGCCCGACATCGCCGCCGACCTGGGCGGCATGGACGCGATCGGCTGGGTCGTCACGTCGTACGTGCTGGCCTCGACCGCGACCGGCGCGCTCTACGGCCGCGTCAGCGACAGGTTCGGCCGGCGCGCCGTCTCCGTCACGGCGGTCGTCGTGTTCGCCGCGGGCTCGGCGCTGTGCGGCCTGGCGCAGTCGATGCCGCAGCTGATCGCCGCCAGGACGGTGCAGGGCATCGGCGCGGGCGGGCTGTTCGTGCTGCCGACGATCGCGCTGTCCGAGTTGTACCCGCCGCGGCTGCGCAGCAGGGTGCAGGGCTTCACCGGCGGCGTGTTCGCGCTGGCCGGCGTGGGCGGGCCGCTCGCCGGTGGCGCCATCACCGACGCCTGGGGCTGGCGCTGGATCTTCTACGTCAATCTGCCGCTCAGCCTGCTCGGCGTGGCTCTCACCGCGTACGCGCTGCGCCTGCCGACGCCCGGCGCGCACGGCAGGGCCGACGTGGCCGGGGCCGTGCTGCTCGCGGGCGCGATGGTGAGTCTTCTGCTGGTGGCCGAATGGGGCGGACGCGTATACGCGTGGACGTCCGGGACGATCCTCGGGCTGGTGGGCGCGCTGGTGGTGCTGACTGCGCTGTTCGTACGGCAGGAACGGCGGGCGGCCGACCCGCTGCTGCCGCCCCGGCTGTTCGCCCATCCCGCCCTGCGGACCGCCCTGCCCGCCGCCGCGCTGCTCGGCGCGCTGCTCGGCGGCTCGATCGTCTACCTGCCCACGTATCTGCAGGCCGGGTACGGCATGGGGGCGACGCAGGCGGGGCTGGCGCTGAACCCGTACGTGCTGACGTTCATGGCGGTCTCCTTCCTGGCCGGGGCCCGCGTCGGCGCGAGCGGCCGGTTCCGGCCCTATCTGATGGCCGGTGCGGCCATCGCGGCGGTGGGGTTCGCGGTGCTGGGCGGCCTCACTCCCAGCGCCCCTTACCTGCTGTTCGCGGCGGGGATCGCGGTGCTGGGCGCCGGGTTCGGGCTGCTCATGCAGAACCTGGTCGTCGTCGCGCAGAACGCGGCCCCTCCTGCCGACCTGGCCGCCACCACCTCGGCCGTGGTGTCCGTGCGCGGGCTCGGGCTGTCGCTCGGCGTGGCGGTCTTCGGCAGCCTGCTCACCCGCGAGCTCCAGGGGCGCGTCCCCGGCCCGGCGGCGACCGCGGCGGCCATTCCTGAGGTGCTGTTCTGGGGGGTTCCGGCCGCCGCGGCGCTGCTCGGGCTGGTCGCCCTGCTGCCACGGAACGTACGCGCCGCGAGCGCGCCGTCGTAGAAATCGGCCGATCTTCGAACCGTTGACCCGCCCGAGCCGTCTTTCAAGAACGGACACTTTGTGTCGGAGCGAAGGGCGGGGGTCAGCAACATGATCAGTCCGGATACCGTGCTGGCGAATCGCTACCGCCTGGTGTCACGGCTCGGCGGCGGCGGTCATGGCGAGGTGTGGCGGGCTCACGATCTCCTGCTCGACCGAATTGTCGCGGTGAAGACCATCCGCGCGGGGCTGGACGGCGACCCCGAGTTCGCGGCCCGGTTCCATGCCGAGGCCCGGTCGATGGCCACGATCGACCATCCGGGCGTGGTGGCCGTGTTCGACTTCGGGATCGCCGAGTTGTCGGGGCGGCGCACTCCGTACCTGGTCATGCAGTATTTGGACGGCGAGCCGCTGCACCTGCTGCTGTCGCGCGGCGGGCGGATCCCGGCCGGCGCGGCGATGGACCTGGTCGCGCAGACCGCCGAGGCGTTGCAGGCCGCGCACGACGCCGGCGTGGTGCATCGGGACGTCAAACCGGGCAACCTCGTGATCCGGCCGGACGGCAGCGTCGTGCTGACCGACTTCGGCATCGCCCGGGCGGCGGGCGACGGCAAGCTGACCGCCACCGGCATCGTGCTCGGCACCGTCGTGTACTGCGCCCCCGAGCAGGCCGAAGGCGCCGCGCCCAGCACGGCCATGGACGTGTACGCGCTGGGCGTGGTCGCCTACGAGTGCCTGACGGGGCAGGTGCCGTTCCAGGGCGAGAACGCGGTCGCTATCGCGCTCAAGCACCTGAACGAGGCGCCGGCGCCGCTGCCCGCGCACGTGCCGGCGGCGGTGGGCCAGGTGGTCATGCGGGGGCTGGCCAAGGATCCGGCGGATCGCTGGCCCAGCGCCGGGGCCCTGGCCGTGGTGGCCCGCGCGCTCGCGGACCGGGCGGCGCCTGGCGCGTCGCTCGCGGACCGATCAGCGGTGAACGGTCGGTCCGGGTCGGGGGAGCGGCCTGGGTTGGACGGGCGGCCTGGGTTGGACGGGCGGCCTGGGTTGGACGGGCGGCCTGGGTTGGACGGG
>NZ_BAAAMU010000093.1:0-19519 GCF_039529435.1 Nonomuraea maheshkhaliensis | reverse complement strand
CGAGCCGGCTCGGGTGAGGGACCGACGGCAGGCAAACGGGCCGGTTCGAGTGGCGGTCCGGAGGCCGGCGGGCGGGCCGCGGCTGGTGGCGCGGCTGGTGGCGCGGCGGGCTCCGGGATGGGTACGGGGCGGGCCACTGTTTCCGCCCCGGCCGGTGGGCGGCGCGGACGGCGCTGGGCGCTGGGCGTGGGAGCCGGGTTCGTCGCCACGGCCGTCGCGGCAACGGCGGCCTGGAACCTGCTGGGCACCGGTCCACCGGAGTCGTCGGCGTCCCGGGCGCAGGCCGGCCCGACACCGCCGATCGCCGCCGACCCGTCGCCGGACCTCCTCACCCACACGCGGGACGACGAGGACAAGCCCCGGGACAAGCCGACGACCCCCGCCCCCGTCAAGACCACCCCGGAGATCGTCCCCTCCGAGGACCCGTCTCCCCCGGCCGCGGGCGTGCTGGTCGGGGGCATCGTGCACAGCGGCGGGCCGTCCTCCGGCGATCCGGGACAGGAGGGTTACCAGCCCGGACAGGTCGACGTCTTCACCGGCAAGGGCAAGCGGGTGGCGAGCCGGCGCGCCGACCGGCGCGGGTTCCGCTTCTCGCTGCCCCGGGGCGGTTACCGGCTCCAGACGGCCGTGGCCGGCAAGACGTGTTCGACGACGGCTCGGGTCACGCCGGACCGGACCACGCGGGCCGATCTCACGTGCTCGATCCCCGAGCCGGCTTTCCGCAGCGCGGCGTTGAAGGACGTACGCGGGGACGTGAAGGGCGGGCCGGACTCGGGCGAGGCGCCTCCGTACGCGGACCTTCTGGTGGCGGCGGCGAACGGCGGCCAGGACGGCGTCACACTGGCGTTCGTCACGGCCGGTCCCATCCCGGCGAAGGCTCCGTCCGGAGGGAAGAGCCAGAGCCGGTGGGCGGTCTCCATCGAGCAGGACGGCAAGACCTTCGTGCTGTCCTTCACCGGCCGCGACGGCGCGTGGAGCGCCGAGTGGACGCCGGCGACCGGCCCCATCGAGGCCAAGCCGGTGATCTCGGGGGCGAGCGTCTCGGTCGCCTTCGACCGCGCACACTTGAAGACGGCTCCTGTCGACTTCGCCGAGCCGTACCGGATCAGCCACGCCGACGCGAACGTGATCGCCGACACGCACGGCTGGACCGACACAGCGCCCTGACCCTGCTCCGACCTGCGCGATCCCGGCATCGGGACGGGGTCACCGCCAACCAGGTGAAACGCTTCCAGCCCTCGGCATCACCCGTCCGACGCGCGCCACCTCCCTCGTCTCCCGCGCGACGTCCCGCCTCCAGGGGGATGATGCGGCCCTGGGCGATGCGGGCCGGGCGGTGCGGGCCGGGCGGTGCGGTTGGAAGGGCGTCGGCCTGCGGGGATGGGCGGTCGATATGGTTTCGGGTATCGGTCGTGGGGCGTACCGATATTGGACCGGCCGGATCGTTCTCTGGTGTGCTCACTCCCGTGACCGTCACCGCACCCGCCTCTCCCCCGCCCCTCCAGGACGTCTCCGGCCGCCGGGTGGTCGTCACGGTGGTCGTGATCCAGCTCTCCGCCTCCCTGGGCTTCTTCTCGGTGATGGCGCACCTGGTCGCGCACCTCCGGCACGATCTCGGTCTGCTGGCCGGCACGGTGGGGCTGGTGCTCGGGCTGCGTACCGGGCTGCAATTCGCGCTCCTGCTGCCGATCGGCGTGCTCACCGACCGGCTCGGCGCGCGCCGTACCGGGGTGATCGCGTGCCTGCTGCGGGCACTGGGTTTCGGGCTGCTCGGAACGGCGGGCGAGGTGAGCACGCTGCTGTGCGCGGCCGTCGTCATCGCGGTGGGCGGCGCGCTCTACAACCCGGCGGCCCAGACGCTGCTGGCCGGCGCCGGGCCGGCGCACCGGGCCGGGGGCTTCGCCGCGTACGTCACCGCCCAGCACGTCGCGACGGTCGCGGGCCCGCCCGTGGGGCTGCTGCTGCTCGCCGCGGGGCCCGGGTTCGCGCTGCTGGCCGTGGCCGCCTCCGCCATGTGGACGATCTCCTGCGGGCTGTTCCTGCTCCTGCCCAAGGACCGGCCCGAACCCGCGCCGCCGGCGTTCAGCGGGGTGGCCGCCGGGGTGCGGGCGGTGCTCGGCGACCGCTCGTTCCTGCTCTTCGCGCTGCTGACCGCGCCCACGACGCTGCTGGCCAACCACATCATGACGGCCGTGCCACTGCTCGGCTTCGCGCCCGGCGCGGCGACGCTGTGCTTCTGCGTCCTGGCCGCCGTCGCCGCCGCGGCGCAGCCGTTCGTGGCGGCGGGCCGGCGGGGCGAACGTCCGTGGGTGCTGCGCGCCGGCCTGTGCTGCGCGGCCGCGGCGTTCTTCGTGCTGGCCTCACTGGACGGTACGCAGCCGGGCCCGCTCATGATCGCCGCCGTGCTGAACGGGGTGGCGAACGGGCTCATCCAGCCGTCGATCTTCCAGCGCGTCACCCGGCACGCCCCGGCCGAGCGGTTCGGCTCGTACTACGGGGTGCTGGCGTTCTGCGCCGGGATGTTCTCCTTCGCGGGCGAACTGGTGATCGGGCAGCTCTTCGACCTGGGCCCGGCGGGTGCGACGGCGGCGCTGACCGGCGTCGGCGCGTCCGCCCTGGTGGCAGCGGTCGCGCTGCGCGGCCGGGGGCGCGACCGGCTCCTGCGCCGCCCCGCGCTGTGAGCTTCAGTAGTATTTCCGCCAGTTTGTCTGAGGAGAGGTGCGCCCATGCGGCGACTGACTGTGCCGGGGCACGTACCTCCGCCCCTGGAGAGGCCTCTACAGCTCGGCGATCCGCCCGATCATCCCGACGCGATCGCGGTGAACTCGCGCCATCTGAGCCGGGCGGGCCGGCCGTGGTTCCCCGTGATGGGCGAGTTCCACTACGGCCGCTACCCCGCCGCCGAGTGGCGCGAGGAGTTGCTCAAGGTACGGGCCGGCGGCGTGGGCGTGGTCGCCGCGTATGTCTTCTGGAACCTGCACGAGGAACGCCGAGGCGTCTTCGACTGGAGCGGCGACCGCGATCTGCGGCGGTTCGTGACCACCTGCGCCGAGCTGGGCCTGGACGTGGTGGTGCGGATCGGCCCATGGGGGCACGGGGAGTCACGCAATGGCGGCTTCCCCGACTGGGTGCTCGCGGCGGACTGCGTGCCGCGTACCGACGACCCCCGTTACCTCGCGCTGGTGCGGCCGCTGTTCGAGCAGATCGGCGGCCGGCTCGCGGGGCTGACCCGGGCGGACGGCGGCCCGGTGGTGGCGGTGCAGATCGAGAACGAGCTGTACGACCAGCCGGAACACCTTCGCACGCTCAAACGCCTGGCCAGGGCGGCGGGCATCGACGCGCCCCTGTGGACGGCCACCGGCTGGGGCCACGCGCGGCTTCCTGCGGACGAGCTGATCCCGCTGTTCGGCGGCTATCCCGAGGCCGCGTGGGACACCGCCCACGACGGCTGGCCGCGCCAGAGCCGGGCCCACTACTTCTTCGGCCCGGGCCGCGACGACGACTCCATCGGCGCCGACCTGCGCACCACCGAGGCGGCCGGCTCGGACGAGAGCCACCTGGCGCGCTACCCGTTCGCCACCTGCGAGCTGGGCGGCGGCATGTACACCTCCTACCACCGCCGTCCCGTCGTGACGGCCGCCGACATCGCCGCGCTCGCGCTGGTCAAGCTGGGCAGCGGCTCGGTGTGGCAGGGCTACTACATGTACCACGGCGCCTCGCAGAAGATCGGCGAGCTGTCCACCCTCCAGGAGTCGCACGCCACCGGCTATCCGAACGACTGCCCGGTGATCAACTACGACTTCCAGGCCCCGCTCGGAGAGTACGGCCAGTTCCGCGACTCCTACCGCCACCTGCGGCTGCAGCACCTGTGGCTGGCCACGGACGGGCCCGATCTGGCGACCATGACGCTGACCATGCCGCCCGGCGCGCCCGCCGACACCGCCGACCGGGAGACGCTGCGCTGGTGCGTGCGCTCCGACGGCCGTTCGGGCTTCCTGTTCGTCAACAACCACCAGCCCGTCGAGACGCTGCCCACCCATGACGGCGTCCAATTCGCCGTCGAGCTGGACGGGCGCGAGCTCGTCGTCCCGAGCGAGCCGGTGACGGTGCCGTCCGGCGCGTACTTCGCCTGGCCGCTCGCCCGGCCCGTCGGACGGAGCCTGCTGCTGACGGCCACTGCGCAGCCCGTGTGCGTGATCGACGCCGAGGAGCCTGTGCACGTGTTCACGCAGACGGCGGGGATCCCGGTCGAGCTGGTCTTCGACGCCGCGACGGTGACCGCGATCGAGGGCCCGGCGACTGGGGACGGGGACGGGGACTCCGCGACCGCGACCAGAGCCCCGGAACCCGCGCCCGGGACCGGAGCCGCGAATCCCGCGACAGCGACCAGGGACGAGGGTCCCGCGACCGCGTGCCGGGAAGGCGACCGGCTTGTGGTCACGGGGCTGCGGCCAGGGCTCGGGTGTCTGGTGCGGGTGAGCGACGCCTCCGGGGGCCGGGCGTCTGTCCTCGTGCTGGACGCCGCCGGCGCCCTCACCGCCACCCGGGGCCGGCTCTGGAACGCCGATCGGCTCGTGCTGAGCGACGGCCCGGCGGTCATCGACGGCGGAAGCCTGACCTGCTACGGCGAAGCCGACGAGGTCCGGATCTTCCCCGCCCCCGAGTCCGCCACCGAGACCGCCACCGAGACCGCCACCGAGACCGCCACCGAGACCGACGGCGTGTTCGCGGTCCTGCCGCTGCCCGCCCCCTCGCCCGAGCCGATGCCCCAGGTCAAGGTGGAGCTGGTCGCACCGGCGGGCCCGGCCCGGCAGCCGGTCGTGGACGCCGCCTCAGGACGGGCCTCCGCGCCCACCGATGCCGACTTCGACCAGGCCGCCGTCTACCGGATCACCATCCCCGAGGAGGCGTTCGCCAAGGAGGCCACAGACTCCGGCGCGGAGGACGAGGTGCTGTTGCGGCTGGACTGGATCGGCGACGTCGGGCGGGCCTACCTCGGCGGCCGCCTCGTGGCCGACCAGTTCTGGCACGGGCCCGTCTGGGAGATCGGCCTGCGCAGATTCCGCGAACCGCTCAGGGAACACGGCGGCCTGGAACTGCGGCTGCTGCCGCTGCGCGAGGACGCCCCCGTGTACGTCTCACCCCAGGCCCGCCCTGCGGCATACCCCGGCGGCAGCGTGCTGGAGCTGCGTTCCGTCAGCCTGGTTCGGCTGCCGCGGGCCGTGCTCCCGGCCGGGTCACCCCTCGGGCGGGTACACGACTGGTAAAAGGCAGGGCGAGAATTCGCCCAGAAGGGCCTACCGGGGAAGCATCGTTATGGGGGACTGGTTTGCACAGATGTCGACAACGAAGCAGTACCGGTTCGTAAGAGCGATCGGCACATGATCCAATCGGGGGAAACTCATGTCGTTGCTACATTATCTCGGACTGACAAGCGTGCAGCAGTCACGCAAGCCCTACCCGATTCCGGGTGGAGGCAGCGGAGACTCCGACTCCAGCAGGAGCGCACGCCGCAGGCGTCGCCGCCGCTAGGTGAAGAAGATTGCTGTGACGCATGCGAGACGCTGACTCAGCGAAAAGGGCCCACCGGCTGGACGCCGGTGGGCCCTTTTTCAGCGGTCTTTAGCCCTTCTTGTGGCAGTGCCACTTGTAGTAGGAGTGGTAGTGGCCCTTCTTGTGGTAGTGGCCCTTCCACCAGTGACCCTTCTTGTACCACTTCTTGTACCAGTGCTTGTGCCAGTAGTAGCCGTGCTTGCAGCCGGCGCTGTCACTGACCGAGGTGACCCCGGTCGTGGTGGTGCTCGCCTGGGCGGGGGCTGCGGTGGCAAGACCGGAGAGTGCCAAAGAAGCGGCGAGGACGCCGCCCGCGAGGATCTTTCGCATGACCTCTTCCTTTCGTGGAGATTGCTGCTCACGATAGGAAGCCGATTGATTCCGCTCTATGTACTTGTACGCGCTCGGCACATCGATTTCGCGCCCAATATCATCCGGATCTAGAAAACGAATCCACGCGACCCCATGTTTCACAACGGGCCCGGCGAATGAGGAGACCTCATATTACGCGGGAAGCCGGCCTACTTCGTGACCGCCTCGCGTACGGCCGGGGCGATCTCCTGGGCCCAGCGGGCCAGTACGGTGTCGTCCGCAGCGCCATTCTCGGCGGAGAAAAGCGTGAAACCGGACGCGCCGTGTTCCAGCACCGCCCCGGTCAGTTCCTCGATCCACTGCGCGGCCGAGCCGCCGAGCCAGCGGCCGTCGTCGCCGCGCGTGGCGGGCAGCGGCCGGTCGGTGATCCGGCCGGGAAGGTTGTAGATCGTACGGATCTCGCCGGGGCCGCCGCCGGCCGCCGCCGCGGCCTCGTCGATGATCGGCCGGGAGGTGCGGTAACGCTCGCTCAGCCAGTCGGCCGCGTGGCCGGGGATCCAGCCGTCGGCCACGCGGCCGGTGGCGGCCAGCGACTTGGGGCCGACCGACCCGGTCCACACGGGCGGCGCGGCGACGGGGGCGGGCTCGATCTGGCGCACCTGGTAGTGGGCGCCTTCGAAGGTGACCGGCGCGCCGCCGCCCGACAGCAGCTTGACCAGCGTGATCGCCTCCTCGAACGCGTCCACGGCGGCGCCGGGCGACAGCCGGGGCACGCCCATGTCGGCGATGCGGTCCCACAGCCCGCCCGCGCCCACGCCCAGCACGACCCGGCCGCCCGACAGCGCCGACAGGGACGTCACCGTCCTGGCCAGCATGGCCGGCGGCCGGGTCGGCACGTTGGTGACGTTGACCAGGCCGGCGATGTGCCGCGTGCTCCCGAGGACGAAGCCGAGCGTGGCGTAGGCGTCGAGGCGCCCGCCGAGATAGGGGTGGTCGGCCACGCTGAAGTGGTCGAGCCCGTCGCGGTCGGCCTGCTGGACCGTGCGCAGCAGCCCGGGTATGTCGTCGATGCCGGGATGCGCGCCGAAACCGAAGACGACGTCATGTGCGGACATTGTTCTGCCTTTCCCCCGTGCGCGACCATAGGCAGTCGATCGCCTCGTCACTTTGAGTTCGCGCTACGAACCATATTGATTCGTAGTACGAACTGCAAGTCAGCCGGCCCGCTCCGGCTCCAGGAAGACCGTGGGCACCTTGTTCTCGGCCACGACCCGGCCGAGCAGGGCGGCGAGCGTGTCGTGCTCCGCCGGCCCGAAGCCCGCGATCAGCTCCTCGACCCGGTGGGAGGTCTCGGCGTGGAAGCCCTCGGCCACCTTGGCGCCCCGCCGGGTGAGCGCCACCCGCACGGCGCGGGAGTCCTGCGGGTCCGGTCTGCGCTGGACCAGGCCGTTGCGTTCGCTGCGATCGACCAGCCCGGTCAGGCTCGACTTCGCCAGCCCGAGCACCGCGCCCAGCTCGCTCATCCCGTACGGCTGCGCCATCAGCACGCACAGCAGCTGCCCCTGCTGCTGGGTGAGGCCGTATTCGCGGGCGGAGGCCGCGTACACGGCGTTCACCAGGAACGTGGCCCGCACCAGCGCGCTCACCGGCCCGGCGTCCGTGCCGGCCGGTCAGCCGCGTACGGCGTCCGCGGTGGCTGTGCCGGCCGCTCCGGCGGGGTCGGCGTCGAGGTCGTCGTCGATCAGGAAGCCGCCCGACTGGTGCCGCCAGAGCCGGGCGTAGGGCCCGTCGGCCTCCAGCAGCTCACTGTGGGTGCCCTGCTCCACGATCCGCCCCCGGTTGAGCACGATCAGCCGGTCCATCCGGACGACGGTGCTCAGCCGGTGGGCGACGACGAGCGCGGTCCGGTCGCGCATGAGGTGCCACAGGGCCTCCTGGACCAGGAGCTCGCTCTCGGAGTCGAGTGCGCTGGTCGCCTCGTCCAGCAGCAGGATCGGCGCCTCGCGCAGGATGGCCCGCGCGAGGGCGAGTCGTTGCCGCTGGCCGCCGGAGAGCTTGACGCCGCGCTCGCCGACCAGGGTGTCGAAGCCGTCGGGCAGGGACTCGGCGAACTCGGTGACGTGCGCCGCCCGCGCCGCCCGGAGGATCTCGGCATCGGTGGCGCCGGGCCTGGCGAAGCCGATGTTGTCGCGGATCGACCGGTGGAACATGGCCGGCTCCTGCGGCACGTACGCGATCAGACTGCGCAGGTCGGCCTGGCGCAGGCGGGCGATGTCCTGGCCGCCGATCAGGATCCGGCCACCGTCGATGTCCATGAGGCGCAGCAGCAGCCGGGTGAGGGTGCTCTTGCCGCCGCCCGACTGGCCGACCAGCCCGATCTTGGTGCCGCTGGGGATGTCGAGGTCGAGCCCGTCGAAGAGCGGCGGGCCGTCGCCGTAGGCGAATCTCACCCGCTCGAAGCGGATGCCCGCGTCGGCCGGGCGCAGCGGCTGCGGGTCGGCGGGGTCGACCACGGTCGGCGGCTCCAGCAACAGCTCGGTGAACTGGGCCGCCTCGGTGAGCGTGCTCTCCAGCCGCCGGTAGATCTGGTTGAACTCGAACATGATGTTGATCGTGTTCGAGTAGTAGGTGAACGTCACCACGATGGCCTCCACGCCAAGGCCGCCCCTGAGCGCCACGGCCAGCAGCAGGCCGACGGCGCTGGTGAGGACCGCCAGCGGGGCCACGACGGTGTCGACCCGCAGGTTGCCGTAGTCCCACGAGCGCAGCGACAGCCGGCGCTGCTCGGCGATCCGCTCCCGGTGCTCGCTCGCCTCGCGGCGTTCGGCGGCGAACGCGCGGACCGTGTCCATGTTGGACAGCACGTCGGCGACGTGGCCCGACACGCGCACCTTGGCGGCCTCGCGCCGCTCCACCAGCGCCTGGCGGCGGCGGATGAGCGGGGCGACGAGGAAGCCGGTGAGCAGGATGAGGCCCAGGAGCACGATGACCAGCAGCGGATGGTACTGCCAGAGCACCACCGAGGCGAAGATCAGCGGCACCAGCTTGGCCATGATCGAGAACGTCAGCGTGTCGACGAATTCCTCGAACCTGCTGGAGAAGCCCAGCACCCGCTTCGTCAGCGAGCCGGCGAAGTTGTCGTGGAAGAACGCGGTGTCCTTGACCAGCAGCTCGTCCATGCCGATCACGCCGAGCCGCTCGATGCCCCTGGCGTCGGTGCGGTTGAGGAAGTGCAGGCCGATGCGCCACAGCGTCTCGCCGGCCAGCAGGAGCGCGCCGAAACCGAGCACGTACGGCAGCAGCGCCATGACGGAGCCGTCGCCGCCCGCGGCCAGATGCCCGACGAGCCCGGCCACCGCGAGCGGCGCCAGATAGAACAGGCAGACGTTGCCCAGCGCCGGCAGCGTCAGCGCGGGCACCGAGACGCGCCACTGACGCCTCAGCTCCCCGCCGTAATGACGCAGGACCAGCAGCACCGCTGATTTCCGTACGGACGGGCCTTCTCCTGAGCCCTCCCCTGATTCGAGCACAGACATCGGCCCTCCCGAACGCCGCGACCCACCGTGGCCATGCTGCCGCAGGGCGTGCCCGGACAGCCAATGATTTTTCCGCCGCGCGCAAGGCGCCGGCGGGCGGCGGCCAGGAGGCCGGCGAGCGGCCGGCGGGTGGGTTCAGCCGGCGGTGTCGCCCGCGAACGCGGTGACGAGCTCCCCGGTGGTGAGGATGGCGTGCGCGAAGGTGGGGCCGTTCAGGTGGTGCGCGGCGTGCATCATCTCGGGCTGGAACGCGGCGGTGGCGTCGCGGACCAGCGTCACGTGGTAGCCGAGCTCCATGGCGAAGCGGCCGGTGGATTCGAGGCAGGTGTTGGCCAGCACGCCGATGAGCACCACGTGGGTGACGTGGTGCTGCTTGAGCTGGAAGTCCAGGTCGGTGTTGGCGAAGCCGCTCTGCGCCCAGTGCTCGTGGACCACGATGTCCTCGGGGTGCGGCTGGAGGTCCTGGTGGAACTCCCCGCCCCAGGTGCCGTACTCGAAGGAGTGCCGTTCCTGGATGCCGCGCTGGGTCGGGTTCGGATGGTCCCAGGTGTCGTAGTCGCCCGGCCGCCAGCGGCGGTGCGGGACGTACATGACCCGCATGCCGGCCCCGCGCGCGGTGGCGAGCACGGCGCGCAGGTGGTCCACCAGCCCGACCGCCTCCGCCACGGGCCGCAGCCGGGGCCAGAGCTTGCCGCCCTCGGAGAGGAAGTCGTTGTACGGGTCGACCAGCAGCACCGCCGTGCTGCCTGGGCCGTAGGCGCTGGTCATGACGTTCCCCCTCAATTCCGGACGAAGAAGCGGAAAGCTGCCCATATGGGGTCCGCTCCTGCTGCCGATATACCCACCCTCACCCATCGCGACCTGGCAAAACGAGCGAACGGGAGGAGCGCGGCGGATTCTGCGACACGCGCTTCATGCAGGTATGGGACAATCGCTTGCCGATGTGGGTGACGCGCGGCCCCTTGACCCGCGGCGGATCGGCGGTCCTGCGCATAGCGGGCGAAGTCCCGGGCAGTGTCGGCAGCAAGCGACTTGGCTCACAGTGACATTGGAAGGTTCGTTGGAATGCTGGCCGTCCTGGCTCTCCCCCTGCTTCTCCTGGCCGGACTGATGCTCATGCAGCGGCTGGAGGAGGTGCTGCTGCCCGCGGCCCCGGCCCAGCCGCCCGCGCCCGCCCCGGAGATCGCCGAGATCCGGATCAGACCGGTGCTCGCCGTACCCGACGACCTCCCGCCGTCGGCCGAGCCCGCGACCCCTGCCGCCGGGCCCATGGCCCCCGCCGCCGAGGCCCCCGGGACCCGCGGACGTGCCGGCGCGACGCCGTCCTGCCCGCATCGCCGTCACCCGCACCAGCGGCGGCACCCAGCGAAGGCGGCGTGACCCCAGACCGGGCTCCCCTGTCCGCGCCGCCGTCGAGCAGGCCCTGAGCCACGGGAAGACCCTGAGCCGCGGGAAGAACCGCGCGCCTCACTTCCTGCGGGCTTCGAGCCCGTCGAGGATCAGATCCAGGCCCCAGCCGAACTCGTCACCGTAGTCGTAGCCCGGCCGCAGGGCATGATCGACGATCATCTCCGCGAGGTACGGCAGCTCCTCCACCGGCAACTCGGCGAGGATGCCGCCGGCCACGTCCTCGACCTCGTCGGGCGTGCTCAGCGGCAGGTTCGCCTCCTGAAGCACGAATCCGGCCACGTAGCTGTCGATGATCGAGATGGCGTGCGCCGCCATCGGCAGGCTGAACCCCGCCTCGCGCAGAACCCCGAGGACGGCGTTGTGATGACGCAGCGTCGCCAGGCCCGGATTGCGGCGGGAGTCGACAAGGCCGAGCGCCCAGGTGTGCCGCACCAGGACCGCGCGGGCCGACCCGGCGCGCACGCGGATCGCGTCGCGCCAGTCGTCGCACCCGGCGGGAGGCAGCTCGATCTCCGTGAAGACCACGTCCACCACGCCGTCGAGGATGGCGTCCTTGCTGGGCACGTGGTGGTAGAGCGACATCGCCTCCACGCCCAGCTCCTGCGCCACCCGCCGCATGGTGACGGCCTCGATGCCGCCGCGATCGGCGACCCGGACCGCGGCCTCCAGCACGAGGTCCCTGCTGAGCGGCCGCGCTGGTGACACGAGAACTCCGGAGCTGTGACGGTTGACAACCTTACGAGTGTAAGTCAGCCTTACGGTAGTAAGTCACCTTACAAGCGTAAGTCTCCGTGCCGGAGCACGCCAGCCGAGAGGAGTCCGCGATGCCGATGCCGTTATGGTGGGGTCACGTGAACAAGCGGGTGTTCAACCCGCTCACGCTCGCCCAGGGGAAGTCGCCCGTGCTGACGCACGTCGGCCGCGCCTCCGGCCGCACCTACCACACGCCGCTCGACGCCTTTCCCGTCCCCGGCGGCTACCTGTTCATCCTCGTGTACGGGTCGCGCTCCGACTGGGTGCGCAACATCCTGGCGGCGGGCAGCGCGCGACTCCTGGTGGACGGCAAGGAGGTGGAGCTCACCGCCCCCCGCGTCGTCGGCAGGGACGAGGCGTTGGAGGCGCTGCCCACCCGGTCGCGCCGCCCGGTGCGGGTGCTGCGCATCACGGAGTTCCTGCGGATGGACCTGGCCGCTAGCTGACGTCCCGCCGCCCGGCCCCGACTTCCTGCGGCAGCCCGAGCCTGGCGGTCGGCACCTGGTACGTCTCCCGCCCGGTCGCGACCGCGGCCACGTTGACCAGGCACAGCACCGCGGTGATGATCGAGACGCCGAGCCAGCTCTCCGGGCCGGTACCCGCCACGGCGGTGGCCACAGTGGGCCCGAACCCGGCGATGGCGAAGCCGATCTGGGTGCCGATCGCCATGCCCGACAGGCGTACCCGGGTGGTGAACATCTCCCCGTAGAACGACGGCCAGACCGCGTTGACGGCGCTGTAGACGATGCCGAACAGCGCGATGCCCGCGACGAAGATCAGCAGGAGGTCGCCGGTGTAGATCGACCACAGGTAGCCGAACATCAGCACCGCGCTGCCCAGTGAGCCGCCGATGAGGACCGGCTTGCGGCCCACCCGGTCCGACAGCCTGCCCCACAGCGGGATGGAGATCAGCGCGGCGATGTTGGCCAGCACCCCCACCCACAACATCGGCGTGCGTTCCAGGCCCATGGTGTTGACCGCGTACGACAGCGCGTGCACGGTGAAGATCGTGCTCACGGAGGCGATGACCGCGGCGACGACGACGCGCAGCACGTCACGCCACTGCTCGCGGAAGAGCACCGCCAGCGGCATCTTCGCCACGGTGTCGGTGGCGACCTCCCGCTCGAACTCGGGAGTCTCCTCCAGCGTGCGCCTGATGATCACCCCGGCCGCCGCGACCACCACGCTCAGCCAGAACGGCACCCGCCAGCCCCAGCTCAGCAACTGCTCCTCGGGCAGGGCGGCGACCGGCAGGAAGATCGCGGTGGCGATGATCTGGCCGGCCTGCGTGCCGTTCAGGGTGAAGCTGGTGTAATAGCCCCGGCGGTCCTCCGGCGCGTGCTCCAGCGTCATCGCGTTCGCGCCCGCCTGCTCCCCGGAGACGGAGAAGCCCTGCAGCAGGCGGAGCGCCACGAGCAGGATCGGCGCCGCCACCCCGATCTCGTCGTACGTGGGCAGGCAGCCGACCAGGAACGTCGACGCGCCCATCAGCACGAGCGTGGTGACCAGCACCCGCTTGCGGCCGAACTTGTCCCCCACGTGCCCGAGCACGAAGGCGCCCACGGGCCTGGCCAGGTAGCCGACCCCGAAGGTGGCCAGGGCGAGCAGGGTCCCCGTGGCGGGCGAGGAGGAGGGGAAGAAGATCCGGTTGAAGACCAGCGCGGCGGCGGTGCCGTAGATGAAGAAGTCGTAGTACTCCAGCGCGCTGCCGATCCAGGCAGCGACGGCCGCTTTCCGAGGTTTGCCGGGCACGGTCACGATTCGCTCCTCACAGGGGGATTCGAGGGGGGTGATGCTTCCAGCGAAACTAACTCACTGGTTCGTACGTTACAAGGGTGCCGACCGCGTTTCGGACGTTCCGGCCACGCACACGCCGCCTCAGCGAGGTCCCGCGTGCTGAGCCGCCAGCCGGACGGCGGCGTTGCCGGCGCCGTACCCCTGGTAGCCGCCGATCCGCTGGACCAGCTCGAAGAAGACCCGGCCCGCGGTGACGGTGTAGAGGTGCAGGAACTCGCCGCCGCGCTCGTCCCGGTCGTAGAGGACGCCGAGGCCGCGCAGCTCGGGATCGACCTCCCATCGGGCGTCCAGGTCGTCGTAGTAGTTGCCGGGGATCGGCAGCAGCAGCCCTGGATGCTCCTTCCGCAGCCTGCGGGCCACGGCCACCACGTCGTCGCAGGCCAGCGCCACGTGCTGCCACGGGAGGTGGTCGGCGCCGACCTGGGCGACGTTCACCACGACGCGCACCTCGCCGCCGGGGCTCGACATCGCCTTGCTGCGCAGCAGGCCGTACGGGTCGGGCACCTCCAGGCTCTGCTGCGGCCGGAGCCCGAGCACGCTGCGGTAGAACAGCGCCGCCTCGTCGAAGTGGTGCCGCGGCTGGGTGAGCGCGACGTGGTCGATGCCGGTGATGTGGCCCGGCTGCTCCGCGTACGGCCGGGAGGGGGTGAAGTCGGCGAGCCAGCCGTCGTCGCAGAAGAAGATCTCGGTGCCGTCCGGCGCGGCCACGGCGTTCAGCTCCGCCTCATCGGGCGTACGCGCGCGCGGCAGGATCGGCGACAGCAGAGACTCCGCGTGCCGGGCGGCTCCGGCGGGGTCGGGGCTGTCCAGGCCGACGGCGACGAGCGCGGGCTCCGCCCCCGTGGCGTTGACCAGCAGCCGCGCCCCGCCCTGTTCCCACAGCTCCACCGGTTTGCCGGGATGGGTCCCCGTACGGGTGAAGCCGAGCGCCGCGGGAAGCCCGCCGAGCCCGGCGGGGCCGGCCAGTTCGGCGAAGGCGAACCCGGCGGGCAGGGCCGGATGGGCCGCGCCCGCCACCTCCCGTTCCAGGGCGATGAGCGAGCGCATGCCGTCCAGAGCGGTGCGTTCCGCCGCCGCCTGGCGGAAGACGTCGTTGAACACCTCAAGCGACAGCGGCCCGGCGTAGCCCGCGCGCCGCACGCCGGCGAGCAGCCCGGCCAGGTCGAACGTGCCCTGACCGGGGAAGCAGCGATAGTGGCGGCTCCACGGCAGCACGTCCATGGCCAGCCGCGGCGCGTCGGCGAGCTGCAGGAAGAAGATCTTCTCCCCCGGGATGGCCTCGATGCCGATCGGGTCGGAGCCCCGCGACAGGATGTGGAAGCTGTCCAGGCACACGCCCAGGCCGGGGTGGTCGGCCAGCCGGACGAGGCGCCAGGCGTGCAGGTACTCGTTGACGTGCCGGCCCCAGGCCAGCGCCTCGTAGGCGACGCGGATGCCGTGCTCGGCGGCCCGCTCGGCCAGCAGCCGCAGGTGCCCGGCCGCCACGTCGTCGTCGGGGACGGCCGCGGGCGAGACGTTCGAGCAGAGCAGCAGCAGATCGGCGCCGAGGCGCTCCATGAGCAGGAACTTGTGCTCGGCCCGGCGCAGGTTGCCCGCCAGCAGCTCGGCCGGCGCCCCTTCGAAGTCGCGGAAGGGCTGGTAGAGGTCGATGCCGAGGCCGAGATCGGCCGCGCGGGCACGAATCTCCTCCGGCGGCAGCGGGCAGGCCAGCAGGTCGTTCTCGAAGATCTCCACTCCGTCGAACCCCGCGGCCGCGATGGCCTCCAGCTTCTCCACCAGGGTGCCGCTCACCGACACGGTGGCGATGGACTTGCGCACGCTTTTCCTCCCTTTGACGGTGATTTCTCCAGGTGGGCTTCAGACGGCGATGAGATCGGTGAGGTGTGCGAGCATCCGCTCGGCGTCCGGTTCCCGGCCCGTGAACAGCCGGAACGCGTGCACGGCCTGGAAGACGACCATGCCGCCACCGTCCAGGGTCCGGCAGCCGGCCGCCCGCGCCTGCCGCAGCAGCTCGGTCTCCAGCGGCCGGTAGACGATGTCGGCCACCCACAGGCCGGAATGCAGGAGCCCGGCGGGCAGCGGCATCCCCGGATGCCGGGCCATGCCGGTCGGCGTCGCGTGCACCAGCCCGTCGGCCCGCTCCAGGAGCCGCGGCAGCTCGGCGGCGGGCGCGGGGCGGGCCCGCCCGTCCCCGAAGCGGGCGGTCAGCTCCCCGGCGAGGGTGCGGGCCCGTGCCGGTTCCGAATCGACCACGGTGATCCGGTCGGCGCCCATCGTGAGCAGCGCGTGCGCGACCGCGGCCCCCGCTCCCCCGGCGCCGAGCTGCACGATCCGGCGGGCGGGCGCGTCGGGCAGGCCGCGCGCGAACGACTCGGCGAAGCCCGTCCAGTCCGTGTTGTGGCCGATCGTCCGATCGCCGTCGAACACCACGGTGTTGACCGCGCCGAGCATGCGGGCGTCCGGCGACAGCTCGTCCAGGTGCGGGATGACGTCCTGTTTGCAGGGATGGGTGACGTTGAGCCCGTCGTAGCCGAACCGGCGCGCCGTACGGATCAGCTCGCCCACGTCGCCGCCCATCCGGTCGGTGTCGAGCAGCCGGTAGACGTAGGGCAGCCCGTGGTGCACGGCTTCCCGCTCGTGCAGGGGCGGGCTCAAGGAGGGGCCGATACCCGAGCCGATCAGTCCGATCAGGAACGAATCCATCACTTCTCCCTTTCCAGCGGGTACGACCGCGCATCCTCCTAATGTACGTACTAGTGAGTTACATGACCAGACAGAAGCGTCACGGGCGGCGAAACGGAACGGCCCCCGGCGCGACGATCGCGCGGGGGCCGCCGGCCGCCTGCTCAGGTCGCGGTGGAGACCACCACGCGCCGGTTCTTGGCGCGGCCCTCCGGGTCGTCCGAGCCGTCCGCCTTCGTGTTCGGCGCGACCGGCTTGCTCTCCCCGTATCCCCGCGCCTTCAGCCGCGACCGGTCCAGACCGCCCTCGTCCGCCAGCCAGTCGACGACCGCCCGCGCCCGCCGCTCCGACAACGGCTGGTTGTGCGCGTCCTCACCCTTGGCGTCGGTGTGCCCGTCCACGTCGATCCGCGCGTCCTTTCCCGCCTTCTTCCCGATCTCGCGGGCGACGCGCCCGAGCTCGGCGGCGGCCTCGGGCTTGACGGTGGCGCTGTCGAAGTCGAACAGCACGTCGGCCTCGATGCTGAACGCGATCGAGTCCTCTCCCTCCAGCACCTCGCTCTTGCCCACCTCGTACGCCTTCAGCTCCGCGGCCGGGATCTCCACCGCGGGCACCTCGACGGCGGGCACCTCCACCGCGGGCACCTCGACGGCCGGCAGGCACTCGTTCTGCTTGTTACAGGCGCTGGGCCGGATGATGGACGACCGGATGACGAAGGACCTGATGATGAACGGCCGGATGATGAAGGGCCGGATCACGAACGGGACGATGCCCCCGTTCTTCGGCTTGACCTGACACACCTCGGGAGTCGAGACGCCACTGGCGCGCTTGGCCTCCGCTCGCTCGCCCTGGGCCCTGACCGGGCTGAGCTTGATCCCGCCCGCGTTCACGCCGGGGATCTCGACCGCTGGGATCTCCACGGCGGGGATCGACACCGGCGGGATCGACGCGGCGCCGAGGCAGCCGCCGGGGGCCGGGGCGATCTCGGTGCACTGGGCCGGGATGTGCACGGCGGGGATGTCCACGCCGGGGATGGTGACGGCCGGGATGGTCGTGCCGCCCACCTTCGCCTCAGGGATGACCACGGGGTCGGCGTGCACGGCCGGGCTGTCCACGGCGGGGATGAGCTCGCCGTTCGGGCAGTGCGTCGGCTCGGGGCCGGTCGGCGTCGCCGAAGGACCGCCCGCCGTCTCACCGGCCTGCGCCGGACTGGTCGCCGGGCTGGTCACCGGGCTGGTCACCGTGCCGGCCGAGCCCGTCGCCGCCGGCGTCTGGCGCTCCTCCCCACCACCACCGGTCGCGCCCACGCCGCACGCGGCCAGCACCATCGCGAGCAGCGGTGTCACGAGCAGGGTTCTCGTCATGCTGAATCTCCCACAGGATCGCGTTGACCCACGACGGTAGGACATCCACCTTCAGAATCCGCATAGAGCCGGAAAAGGGATCACGGGCCTTGAGTTCCCCGGCCGCGAGAGGTCCACTGGAGGAAAACGGCGATCTCCCGGAGATGGGTGGACGAGACTGATGGCCCGGCGCTCGGCACAGGGACTGGTTCCGCGCATGATCGTGGCGATGGCGCTGCTGGCGCTCGTCTACGCCGTGCCCATCGGGCTGGCGCTGCTGTCCGGCATCGTCGTGCCCGTGGTGGTGGTCGCGGTGGCGCTGGCGGTGCTGCCGCAGTGGTGGGCGACCGAGTGGATGGCGCGCCAGGCGACCAGGGCCCGGATCGTCTCGCCCGAGGAGCAGCCGGAGCTGCACGCCGTGCTGGACCGGCTGTGTGCCTTGAACGACCTGCCCAAACCGCGCGTCGCGGTCAGCGATGACCCGCGGCCCAACGCCTTCACCCTCGGCCGCTCGCGCCGGCACACCACCGTCATGGTGACCCAGGGGCTGCTGGACACGCTGGAGCCGGATGAGCTCACCGTGGCCATGGCGCACGAGGTCGCGCACATCCGCCACCGCGACGTGGCCTTCATGACGCTGGCCGGCTCACTGACCATCGCCATGGCCTGGGGGATGCGGGTCGCCCGCAGGTACGCGCGCAGGCACAGCCGCCCGGTGCCGTTCCTCCAGCAGGTCCGCGACCTGCCGGTGATGTTCTTCCTGGCCTCCTTCGCCTCGTGGATCGCCGTGCTGTGGGTGTTCAGCGTGCTGGCCCGGCTGCCGTTGCGGGCGCTGAGCCGCAGCCGAGAGCTGGCCGCCGACCACGACGCGGCCGTGCAGACCGGGCAGCCCGCGCTGCTGGCCGCCACCCTGCTCAAGATCAGCGGCTGCGGGATCCCCGGCACCGACCTGCGCGCGGCGACGATCCCCGCCGTCGGCCTGGTGGCCGCCGAGCCCGCCAGGCACGGCTGGTGGTCGAGCCACCCGACGATCGCCCAACGGGTGAACCGCCTGACCTGAGGCCAGTCGGCCTCACAGGGGGACCCGCCAGCACAGCCGGGTCCCGCCCTCCTTCGTGGGCGCCAGCTCCACCGCGCCGCCCAGCCGTGCGGCCCGTTCCTCGATGTTGCGCAGCCCGCTGCGCCGCCCGCCCTCGCCCAGGCCGACGCCGTTGTCGGTGACGATCAGGGTGAGGGTGCCGCCCGCGACCTCGACGGACACCTCGGCCCTGGTCGCGTGCGAGTGCCGTACGACGTTGGACAGCGCCTCGCGCAGCACCGCCACCACGTGCTCGGCGGCGGCCTCGGGCACCTCGGTGTCGAGCCGGCCCTCCATCCGCAGCCCCGGCATGAACCCGAGGTGGCTGCCCGCCCCCTCCACCAGCTCCACGATCTGCCCGCGCAGGCTCGGCGGAGTGTCGTCGTACGAGGTCTGCAAGGCGAAGATGGACGAGCGGATCTGGCGGATCGTCTCGTCCAGCTCGTCGATCGCGTGCTGCAGCTTCTTGCCCGCCTCGGGCCGCTCGACCAGCCGGACCGTGCTCATCAGCGTCATCGCGGTGGCGAACAGCCGCTGGATGACCACGTCGTGCAGGTCTCGCGCGATCCGGTCGCGGTCCTCCAGCAGGCCCAGCCGCTCGGCGTCCCGCCGCGCCTCGGCCAGCTCCAGCGCGACCGCCGCCTGACCGGCGAACGCCCGCAACATCTGCTGGGCCGCGCCGGTGAACGGCAGCCGCCCGCTCCGCTTGGCCAGCATCAGCAGCCCGCGTACGGCGGGCGCGTCGCCCAGCGGGACGACGAGCGCGGGGCCGTAGCCGAGCCGCCGCAGCGGCGAGCCGGGATAGGGGCCCGTCTGCAGGTCAGTGCTGGACACCACCTCTCCCCGGGTGAAGGCGTCGCCCGCGAGCGTGCTCGACAGCTCGATCGAGGTCCCCTCCAGCTCCTCCGCGCCCTCCCCCTCGACGACCTCCACCACGAGCGTCTCCCGCGAGGCGTCGGGCAGCAGCATCAGGACGACGTCGGCGTCGCTCATGCGGTGGGCGCGGGCGGCCACCACCGACAGCACCTCGCGCGGGTCGGCGCCCGACAGCAGGC
>NZ_BAAAMU010000092.1:0-40111 GCF_039529435.1 Nonomuraea maheshkhaliensis | reverse complement strand
CTGGGAGATCCGCGCCGACATCCACGAGGCCTTCCTCAGCCTGGCCTGCGCACTCTTCTGCTGGCGACGACTTACCTCATTGCGTTAGGACTTCTTAAGGACGGCCCTGGCTAAACCTCTGAACGAGTAGTGGGCAAGCATTGGGCGTGGACGCCCGTAAACGATCAGTGAGAGCCGCAGACAGCCGGACACATGAAGAGGGCCTCCAACCTGCATCTGTGCAGGTCAGAGGCCCTTGAGTGCTGCTGGAGAGTGGCGCGCCCTGCAGGATTCGAACCTGCGACCGTCGGATTAGAAGTGGAGCGGCGGTTACCGGCGCCCCTTAGCCGTGACCTCGGTGAATGCGCAGTCCACCCCCGGGCAAGCGAAGATCCTTCCGTGCATGTGACGGATCTTGCTCTGTATGAGAGCAAGCTGGATACAGTTCGGTCCGGACGACTTGTCCCTGGTACGGAGGTGGTATCAAAGATGATTGGAGGGTGGTACTAAGCTAAAAAAACTGGCGCATTAGAGGCACTAGCCTCACTCCGGCCACCACGCTGATTTAGCTACGTCCGCGAGAGGAATCGCATTGTTCGCCAGGTGCCGGAGACAACTGGATTCAGCAAGGCTAATCAAGAACTGCGGGTATTGCTCACGGTTGCCTGCGATTTCGCGAGCCAAGTCAATCGGCATCGATGAGTTCGGGCGAGCATGCAGGTGAGAAATCAGAAGCTCTCCGCCGCCGGACTCGTAGGCGATCTTAGAAAGCTTCGCTAGGCGAACCCAATACTCGTCATCAACTTCCTGACCGAATGGACCAATGGGTGCCATCCCAAGCAACAGAAGATCATGGACGAACGGATCGTTGCCACCATAGTCCTGAAGAGAATGGATACACTCAGACCACGCGGAGACAGTGGGCAACAAGAACCTCATCAACAGAGCAACAGACCGAGGCTTAAGCCCCATTTTAGTAATGCCAGTCACTGGCCTACGATTACGGCGGCGATTAGGCTGGTTGACTCGATCCAACGAAGCAAGGAGCTGCATTTCTTCGAAACTGAGCGACTCAATGAATTCCTCAGTTGCGGCAACTAGTTTAATCAGCGTAAGTGGGCCACAGACAAGAAAAGCGATCTGCAAGACCCTAAGCCGTTGTTGATCCGTTCTCGCAGCATCGAACTGACCCTTCCACCAAGAGTAAACTCCTTTACTCTTGGTGGCGCGCTGTATACGGAAGATGACGTCGACCGATGCATCAGTCAAGCTTACCTTATCATAAGCCACATCATCGAACTCCAGGTCGCGAACCCAGAAAACAGCTGCATGAGCTAGGCGAACCGTCAACCAGTCATCGCCGCCCGCCAAGCCGGCATTCAGCGCGATAAGGCCCCTCCATATACCGATATCACTTGCCAAGGCCTCGCTCGGGGTATCGATGAGAATGTCAGCTATAGCCCCGAGCGCTCGAACTTCCCCTCTGGGCGACGGCGCCAAATTCGCGTGCAGTCTGAAGCCGTAATGGCGGCTTAGCAGCCTCCGGCGATTGCCTGATTCGCGATGAATGAAGCCAAGCGGGTCAAGAAGAGGACCATTAGTGAGCATAGGACCATAGGCAAGCTCATGGTTCACGTTGGTCGAGAAGACAGAGTTAGTACCTCTCAAAAGGAAATCCTCAAGGAAGTCTGCGACCAGAAAATCGACTTTATCGATCAGATCATATCGCCCCGCCATGGCGAGCACTCTCGCCAGGTCAGCACTGCGCAGGCGCTCGAGGTCAGAAAGGTTTAGAACATCTTCAAGAGTGCAGTGTGAAAGGGCGCCGAGAGCATAGCCATTGAGGAGGTGAGCCCGTAGGCCAGCGACATCTGCCGGCGACGGAGTATTAAGCCATCTTATCTTAAGCTCAGCTACAGAAGAGTTTGCCTGAGCAAGCTGGGCGATACTGAAGCGTATGTCGGCATGCCGATTCTCTCGGAGAACCTCAAAACAACGGTCGAGGAGCTCACTCCTCCCACATCCATCGGGAAGAACAAGCGGCTCGCCTCGGCTTGAGGACTGAGTAAGTGATCCAAACAGAGACCGATAGCCGTCCCTCGCCAAGACAAGCTGGATGATATGTTTGAGGCTGCGTTGATTCCTGCTGAACACCCAGTCTGCAGCCAGAGTAGCAGCCATGGCTCGCGGGTAATGGGTGAGCGCAAGATCACCCTCTTCCGAAAGCACCTGGAGTCGCTCTACAAGCGCAGGCAACTCGCCTTTGTTGAAGCAGCCGGCGAAGAAGCGGGTTACATTCTGCCAGTAAGTATTCCTCGCTATTGCATCAAAGCGCTCATCAATGGTGCCCGGCTTCGGATTCCCCACTGAGCTATGAGGTGCATCTTCGTAAAGGAACTTTGCCGCAAAGTACTCCCTCAACGGCTGCACTTCAAACTTGTACTGACCCTCTACAGCTCCGACAAGGAACACTACTCTTTGAGTAACCCCATGGAATAGCTTGTTCGCCAACTCGGGGTCTTGATCTTCGTCAATGAGATACTTGCGCAATACCTCAAGCAGCCGTCCAGATTCGATCTTGCCGAGCGCACGCCCCTTTTCTGCCTCTGAATGAAGCACCCATGCGAGATACCTGTGAATGTCTATGAGCTCATCCCGGAATTGTTTGACCACCTCGTTCTTCCCCGCTTCGCGGGCGAAAAAGAGGTCAACGTAAAGCTCATAGAGCGTGGTTCGCTTATCCGGTAGACTAGCGCCACGGGTTCGGATCAGGCTAAGCAAAATGGTAAGCTGCATGGGATTGCGAGCAAGCTCGCGCATGTGGGCCTGATCAAGTTTATTGTTCAGGATGCGCTTAAGTTCCGAGTACTCTTTAGGCTTTAGATTCTCAGCAACCGCCCAACGCTCTGCGTATTGCATGATAAGACCACGCGTCAGGCTACTCAGCGACCATGATTCAAACATGTTAGCAGGGAACCCGGCGACTTCTGCAAGCGCTGACGGCCTAGTCGTAACTATGACTTGCAGGGAGGCGGCGGACTCGCGCAGACGTCTAGCCGTAGCACAAATCTCATCGACTACTCGATTCCGGACCCCCACATCAGCAACTTCATCTAACCCGTCAAATACTAGGAGTAGGGCACTCTTTTGCGCCACTGCACTAAGGTCACCTACACTGAAAGACATCCCGCCCGAGCGGTCCGTGATGAGCGCGGCTATAAAGGCTTCCAAAGATTTAGCAGTCCCTAGCGGACGTTTTTCCGCAGGATCATCTGCGAATGGATTCATCCCCGACAGCCAAGTTGCATACTCCCTAAGATCGATTTTGATGGGGAATTTGGCGGATGCCGGCCTATAGTACCGATCAATTATCTCGGGATACTTCTCCTTAAGGATCTTCATTCTATAGACTTGACATACAAACTGCCCCAGAGTTGACTTTCCTTGGCCAGGACCGCCCTCTAGGACAACCAGGTGGGCTAGACGCGAGATGGCGTTATCTAGCAGCAGTGCGGCCGCTCCTACCCGAATCTCGTCCTGGCCGTAGTATGATGAGCTGCGACGAACAGTCCCCGCAGGCCTGTCTGCTGAGGCAGCTTCAATTCTTTCTGCAACTTCGATCGCCGCGTCAAATAGCGCAGACTTTGCTCTGCGAGTATTCGGTTTATTGGTGATAACTGCAGGAACGTCAACAAAGAGACTCAACAGGTCATTGGTGAGCTCAACCTGCTGAAATCTAACTTTGCTATCTTCCTCATATTGCTCAACTATGAATTTCCGCAACGCAGTATAGCGCTCGTCGCTATATGCATCTGGAAACGTCTCGGCCATCATCATGAGGATGTCGACGCCGCGAAGCATCTCAGGATATGCCCAAACTACTTTAGGATTAGCCTCGCACCGTCGATCGATGTCATCACGCCACCACATCTGCGAGGGTACCGAAAGCGCCTGCGCGAGAAGGTCTCTGGCCCTGTCCATGGTGCCGCGCGCAAGATACGAAGTTCCAGGAACGTTCGTTATTAGAATATACTCGTCGATCGAGTACCCTAGGGTGAGAAGATTTTCAACCTTGGGCGCTTCTTCTGCGATGGTGCTTTCCAGCCATTTGTGAACGTCGTTGATCTTAGCTGGCTCACGTACGAACTTGACCTGAAAGAGCCGCGCCTTAGAGGGATTCTGCGGATTGATGAACTGTAGAGCGTCTCGACCGCCGTCTCTCTGGCCTACGGGATAGCAGGCAACGCCCGGGTACTCGGACACGATCAGCGACTGACAGAGCTGCTGAAAGCGATCTGGATCCGACTGCTCGTAGTAGAACCCGGCCATTGCATCCCTCCTTGGCGCCATCATGCCATCATTGCCCGATTTTCTCAGCAAGTTCCGAAAAGTTCCCGCGGTCGGCCTGGGCAACGTCGGGAAGCCAGCACAAGTGGTCGCGCTTGCCGACCGTAATGGCTGATGGTTCTGGACATACCCGTCTCAGTCGCTCGGTCCGACGGGGGTTACAGGCGAGACGACCGCTCCTGAGGGTGATCTACTAAGCTGTTATGGACTGCCGCGGTCAGACAGTTGTGACTTGACATGCGAGAGTACGCAACCCGGGAGCAAATGATGGGAACCCTGGATGAAGGGTTTCGGTCAGTTCTGCGGACCAATAGGGCCGGGGTGTCGACCGTATTGCTCGGAGCCAGGAATTCACGAACAGTGTTCGCCAAGCCGTTATTGCCCAGCGGCGGTTCAAGATCGGGCGTGCATAACTGTCCCACTTCGATCGGTGCTTTGATCAAAACTCGCGGTGAGGCATCCCGCAGATCAGCCGCGTTGCTCGGTGAGCCAGGGTGAGGAACGAACCCTGGATCGTCGATCGCCCCCAAGCACGTACGGCGTCCAACCGTGCAGTGGCGATCGTAGGGCCGCATCTGCGCGACGGCGCGGCAACCCCGGCCATGGCGTTCGAGGCAGTACGGCGGGGCTGGCGTGCGGTGCCCGGCCCGGTGTCCCGCCGCCGTTCGGGACCGGCCTCTAGGCCGCACGCCCGGACGGCGGGCGGAGGGCCGGGGGTACGGCGGCGCGCCGCGCCGCCGCTTGATACCTGAAAGAACAACTCGGCAATTCGGCAGACCAGACGGCAGACCTTCAAGTGGTCCCGCTTCTCGCTCAATCGAGCAGGTCCGGACGGCGGTCAGTGAGGGCTCTACGGGCAGTGACGAACCGCTCGTGGAACTCTTCGGCAAGCGCTTCGCGTCGATAGCGCTGCCGTAGCACACGGTCGAGATCTCCAGCACGGTGCACGAGGTCGGTAAGGGACCGTCGATCGATGTCGAAGGCGGCCAGTCCCTCATCAACAGCCGCGTCGAGATCGCCGCGCCGAGCGTGGACGATGCCAAGGTCTATGTGTGCGTCGGCGACTCTCATCGGGGCATTGGAGGTGCCATCAGGGCGCATGTGCATCTGGATGGTTTCGCGGGCGTGCTCCTCAGCGCGGTCATCATCGCTCAGCCATGTGTAGCAGGTGGCGGCGTAGAAGACCCATTTGGCGTGGTCGAAGACGAAGTGGTGGTCCGGGTGCTCAGGCATGGGCAGGGTGCTGAGGACCTCGGCTCCACGTGTTAGTGCGCGGTCGGCTTCACGGCGGTCGCCGATGCGGGCAAGGCCGCGAGCCTCTTGCAGGGTTAGCTGAACCATGGCGCTGCTGGTCCCAGCGACAGCCTGGCCCATGCGGGCGGAGGCGACGACGTCTTCGTAGCGGCCTTCGACGAGGGCGAACCACGCCGACATTTCGTGGGCCCAGCCCATGAGTTCGCCATGTCCGACCTGGCGGCCCATCTCGAAGGCGGCGCGTCGGGCTGTTTCGGCCTCTTCCCGCTCCCCCAGGTCGTAGTGGACGCAGCCGAGCAGGGCGGTGAGCCAGCCGGTGATGACGAGTAGTTCGCGGTGCTGGTCCAGGGTGAGGCGTCCGGAGAGCAGTCGGTTGATCTGGGCCAGGCGCTTTTGGGTGCGGTCTCGTAGCGTGCCCGCCGGTACGACCGGGTAGGCGCGGCACAGGAGATCGACGGCTTCGGCGAGGGCTTCTAGAGTTCCGGTGCCGACGTCGGATGCCTGGAGTTGCTGGGCGAGTTCCATGGTGCCGTACAAGTCGGCCTCGGCGCGGAGGGCGTCGGCGGGGATGACCTGGGCCTCGATGAGGCGGCTGCTGGTCTGTCTGGTCTGGGAGAACCCGAGTGCTTCCGGCTCCATCCCGGTCAGTTGAGTCAGGGCAAGCCGGTACGGCGTGCGGGGCCAGCGGACTTCGCCGGCCTCCCAGCGGCGTACGCGCTCCTCGTCGCAAGTCAACTTCTCCGCGGCACCTGTCGGTGTGGCATTGACCTGGTCCGCCATCTGAGCTCGTGAGAGGTGCCTCTCGTTGCGCCAGGCTCGTAGCCGCACGTTCGGGATGTAGTCGGGCATCTTCGGGTCTTCCTCCCGGCTGGGGGCTCGAAAGGGGAAATGAGGGGGCCGTTCAGGGGTCCTGCTCAGACGCGGTTGCCGGTGGACTTGTCATCAAGCAACCACGGTACGTCACGCGGTCTCCCGCTACAGGGAACGCCGGATGAACGAGGAGATGGCGACGGTGATCCGGCCAGACGAGACAAGCAAGACGTCGCCCTGCCCCGGCTGCCGGGGACGCGGGAACAAGCGGCGCGCCTCGCGCCGTGCGCTCCTCATCGGCGACTGCGACACGGATCAGACCCGATGTGAGGAGCGAGAGTGTCTCGACTGCCTCGGAGGCGGCCAGGCCGAAGGGAGCGCGAAATGAACTCGATCATGGGGGCGGCGATGGCCGGTTTCCCGCCGATCCAGCAAGAGGGCGACATGCTCGTCCGGCTGCGTGACGAGCTCACGCACCTCGGCGTCAACGCCGAGCTGCGCGACAACAACAGCGCGCTCATGGTGCACAAGCGGGAGCCGGGGATGCCGGTGTGGGTGTTCGTCGGGTTCGGCGGGGCCTACTACTCCTGGCAGAGCGCTGAGCAGCGGCACCCGACCGCTGATCCGGAGGGTGCGGCGAAGCTCCTGGCTGACTACATCGCCAGGTGATGACCGGCGCGACGAGGCGAGTGCGTTTCTCTGTCTAAGGGGGCAGGGATCGCCGCCGCACTTGTCTCGTCGCGCCTCCTTCCCGGCAGGCAGTTGCAGTGGTGGCCCCCGCGGCGTTCTTCCCCGTCCGGCTGCTGTGCTGCCTGCCGGTTCTTCTCGTACGGCTTCCCCGCCCTATCCCAACCGCGTGGACAGGTTGTGGTTCGCCGGTTACTCTCAAACTTGGTAAAACAACCTGTCGGCTGTTGGACGGTCATGATGTCGCTTGAGTCCGTGCCGCCTAAGTATGCGCAGCTTGTCCAGACTCTGCAGAGGCGCATCGAGGCAGGAGACTACCCACCGGGCACGCTCCTCCCCAGTGAGAACCAGCTCATCCAGGAGTTCGGCGTCTCCCGTCCCACCGTGGTCGCCGCCCTGCGGGTGCTGCGCGAGCAGGGCTGGATCGAATCCCAGCAGGGCAAGGGACGCTTCGTACGCGGGCGTCCGGCCATGGCCTCCATCGAGCAGAAGCGGCCCGGACAGGCCTACCTGACCAACCCGGAGGCCGACACCAGCGGCGAGGTCGTCGAAGTAGGCTCAGCGACCGCCCCGAACCGCGTCGCCGCGCTGCTCGACCTCCAGCCCAAGAGCAAGGTGTTCGTCCGGCGGCGGCTCATCGCGCGTGCGGGCGAACCGACCGAGCTGGTGTCGCTCTGGCTGCCGCTGGATCTCTCCGGGGGTACGGACCTCACCAGCGATGAGCCGTTGTCGCAGGGGTTGCGGGAACATCTCCAGGCGCGCAAGGGTGTGCGGTTCGATCACATCGTGGAGCAGATCACCGCACGTATGCCCTCGGCCGATGAGGCCAAGCAACTCGGCATGCCGAAGAACGTCCCGCTCCTGGCGGTGTTCGGCGCCGTCCGCGAAGCCTCCGGCCGGCCCTTTGCTGTCGTCGAGGTCCTGCTGCCCGCTGACCGGCATGAGCTGGAAGACGCCTACCCGATCACGTGATCCGGCTGCCGTCTACGTACAGCGGAAGTCCCAGTCGCTGGGGCTGATGTCGCCGAACGACACGGTGACTTCCATGCCGTCTCCCGTGGCGTCACCGAAGCGCAGAGACACGTCCGCCTTTCCCTTGGCGTCGGCTCCGCTGATGCGAGCCTTGTCGTAGTAGGCGCGGATCTCGCCTTGCGACAGGCCAGTCTGAAGCACCCGTTGGACGCGGTACTCACAGTAGTCGCCGTTCCCCTCCGAGATCTTGCCGAAGGTCGCGTCGTCGCTGCCCTTGTTCTGCGTCTTGGGCGGTAGCGGGTAGGCGAGTGCTCGCTCGCGGAAGCCGTCGAAGCGGGCGTCGTCGCGCCACATCGGGATCTTGAACAGCAGGAACAACCCGATCAGCGGTACGACGACGACCACGGCTAAGCAACCCACCGGATTTCGCACCAGATCCTCCTCACATGTCAGGCCATCGGTTTGGGCGACTGTCTATCGCAGTGGTGACACGCACGTCACCTCACACCTAGTCACTTGACCTAGCAAGATACGGAGAGTTCTTCTAACTACTTGATAGGTCGAGTGCCTGTCATCCAAGAGAGGAACGTAGTTATGGCTCTGCAAGGCCCCATCCCCGTCACCTTCCCCATGGCCTTCCCGCACGGCTGCTACATCGTCGGCGAGGTCGAGCCCGTCAAGGACTTCGACGCCTCGTCCGGCGGCCGGTTCGTGCAGGCCCGCGACAAGCAGACCGCCGAGCTGGTCTGGCAAGTCGCGGTCATGGACGGTGACCCGACCCTCAAGCCCGCCCAGAAGACGGTGGCGGTCAAGATCCTCGCGCCGGTCCAGCCGGTGCCGCCGCAGCCCATGCCGGGGCTGCCGTTCACGCCGGTCGAGTTCGACGGCATGTCCATCACGCCGTACGTCAACGCGGCCGGACGGCTCGCGTACTCGATCAAGGTGCGGGAGATGCACGCACCTCGCCAGCTCAACCAGCCCGCCCAGAGCAAGGCTTCGGCCGGAAAGGATGCCGCCTAAATGACTCGTCGCCGTACGCCGCGCAACAGCGTGATCCGGCTGACCACCGGGCACGCCGCCCGCACGCTCAACCACCCGTTCCCGCGTCGTGAGCCCGTTCTGGCGCTCGACTTCGGCGCCACCTCCGTCCTTGTCACCACCGGTGGCCCAGTGACGGTGGAGGACCTGGAGTTCGCGCGGCAGCTCGCCCGCGAGGCGCACCGCTTCGCCCGTTCCGTCGAACGCAGCTTCTACGGCCTCCCGGACGGGCAAGGGGTGGCGGCGTGATCGAGCACCGGCCCTACACGTACGTCACCTTGTCCATGCAGCCCGACTCGACGCCGCACGTCGGCGTCTCCTTCTACACCTCGGGCCTCAAGGTGCGTGTCGGGCTCCTGCTCAGCAACCCGCGACCGTACCTGGACTTCACCTCCCAGGAGGCGAACGTGCACATCTCCACCACCGGGGCTGGGCCGGTCACCGAAACCGATCTGGCCATCGCCCGCGAGATCTTCAGCGCGGCTGCTCGCTATCTGGCCGACTGCGAGCAGCTGCACGCCGAGCAGGCCAACAAGGACGTCGGCGACACGGCGGCCTGACGCAAGAGGCGGGGCCGCTGGAAGCGGCAACTTCCGGCGGCCCCTCGGTTCTCCCCTGACTCCACATCACGAGAGGTACCCAGCTTATGTTCAAGCGGCTGCCTGGCGATGAGGCGCGCAACCTCGTCTCCACCACGCCCGATACGGCCGTCGTCTTCCGACCGGCCGTGCTCAAGACACCCGCGATCATCACCTTCCTCGTTTACGGCTGGCGCTTCCTGTCAGCTCTCATCCGCACCACCTGGCGGCATCCCGTCGCCGTCGCCGTCTCTGTCGTCCTGGGGGCTGTCTGGTATGCATCCGGCTGGCCCGCCGCAGCGTCCACGCTCGGCCTCGTCGTGTTCTCGCTACTCTCCTGGGCCTTCACCGAACCCGGCTCCTTCTCGCGGATCGTCGGCTTCCGGCTGCTGGCCTGGTGGCGGCTGATGTCGGTCTACCGCCGTCACTGGCATGGCGTCATGGACGTCTCCGGCCTGGCCAAGCGCGTCAACGGTCGCGTCTACATGCCGCGCCTGCTCCGCGTCACCTGCGACGGCTGGGCCGACCGCATCACCGTCCGCATGCTCGGCGGTCAGGCGATCAAGGACTGGTCCGATCGCATCGACAACCTCGCCCACGGCTTCGGCGCCACCTCCTGCCGGGTGGCGGTCATCAAGGGCGGCCGACTGCTGCTGACCTTCCCACGCAGCGACCCTTTGGCCTCACCGATCCCCGCGCTGCCTGTTCCGGATGAGCCGACCGTGGGGCCGGTCGAGATCGGCAAGCAAGAGGACGGCCGACCACTCCGGCTCAAAGTCCACGGCACCCACGTGTTGATCGCTGGTGCGACCGGGGCCGGCAAAGGGTCGTTCCTGTGGGACACCATCCGCGGCTTGCTGCCTGCCATGCGGGCGGGCCTGGCCGAAGTCTGGGCGCTGGATCCCAAGCTGATGGAACTGTCCTTCGGCCGCGAGCTGTTCCAAGGCCGCTACGCCGCCGACCCGGCCGACTGTGCCGACCTGCTCGACGAGGCGGTCAGCGTCATGCAGAAGCGGGCAACCCGCTTCGCCGGTCTCCAGCGCTCCCACGTCCCGACGATCGAGGACCCGTTCGTCCTGGTGCTCGTGGACGAGGTGGCGTTCCTGACCGCCTACCAGCCCGATCGGCAACTGAGGCAGCGCACCTCCGCTGCCCTGGCCACGCTCGCCACCCAAGGCCGCTCAGTCGGTGTCGGCGTCATGGCCGCACTTCAGGACCCGCGCAAGGAGGTCATGAACATCCGCAACCTGTTCCCCGACAAGATCGCCCTACGGCTCGATGAGTCCGAGCAGGTGGACATGGTCCTCGGCGACGGCGCACGCGACCGGGGCGCACTGGCCGACCACATCTCACCCATCCCGGAATTGGGCGCGGGCGTCGCGTACATGCGCTTGGAGACCTCACCCGAACCCATCCGCGTCCGCGCCGCCTACGTCTCCGACACCGACATCCGCGCCATGGTCGCCTACTACGGGCAGGCCGCATGACACACCTGCTCCACGGCCTGCGCTGCGCCACCTGCCTCACCCTGAACGCTCTCTGGCTCGACCCCGTACGCGGCTTGGTCGAGTGCTCCGAGTGCGGCCAGACCGCGCTCATCGTCACCGACCCCGACGAAGGGAGGACCGCGTGACCCATCCGCACGACCGCGCCCTCCCCCGTGCAGTCCGCCAGGCCATGCCGCTGGCCCGCGACGTGCTCGTAGAGGTCGCCAAGCAATACGGCGTCTGCATCCGCCCGATCCCGCTCAAGCGCCTCGACACCCACACCGGCACCTGGGAGGTCATCGACGTCCCGTGCGGGGCCACCCTCGACAGCAAGTGCCCGCCCTGCGCCAAGCGCAACAAGCAGCTCCGCAAGGCTCAATGCCGCGAAGGCTGGCACCTCGACGAAGAACCCACCATCACACCCGACGAACCCAACGAGGAACAGCGCTGGCTGGTGGAGTTCCGCGCCGACTACCAAGCCCAGCGCGAAGCCGCCGAAAAGGCCGGCGACGACACCACCGAACTCGACGCGATCATCACCGGTCTGGACGAGGAGATCAACGCCGCAGGCATGCGCGGCAACGTCCTCGGTCGTACCACCGCAAAGCGCTCCCGCTCCACCCGGCGACGCCAGGACGCGCCCGACCTGCCCAAGCGCAAGATGACCAGCACCACCCTTGGACGCACCTTCCGCGGCAGCGACGGCACGATTTATCAGCCGTCCCTGTTCGTCACGCTCACCTTGCCCTCGTACGGCAAGGTACGCGACGGCGTCCCCATCGACCCCGACACCTATGACTACCGGCGTGCCGCACGGGACGCGCTGCACTTCTCCAGGCTCGTGGACCGCTTCGTGCAGAACCTGCGCCGCGTCGCGGGCTATGACGTGCAGTACTTCGCCTCGGTAGAGCCCCAGAAGCGACTCGCACCACACCTACACATGGCCATCCGTGGAACGCTCCCACGAGCCGAGATCAAGCAGATAGCCGCCGCGACCTATCACCAGGTCTGGTGGCCCCAAGCTGGCGAGGTCGTCTTCGAGGGCGAGCATCTGCCGGTCTGGCAGGACGGCACCGGCTACCTCGACCCGACTACTGGCGAGGTCCTGCCCACGTGGGACGAAGCCCTCGACGCGCTCGACGAGGACGCCGAACCACTGCACGTGCTCCGTTTCGGCGAACAGATCGATGTCCAAGGCGTCTTGGCCGGCACCCCGGACGCCGACCAGTGCATCCGTTATTTGTCCAAGTACCTCACCAAGAGCCTCGGCGACGCCCTCGACGGCGGCCAGGCCCAGTGCGACCACGCCGCCGCATGCTCGACGCTCTCCGCTACGAACCCTGCTCACCCACCTGCCCCAACTGGCTCCGCTACGGCGTCCAGCCCAAGGGAGCCAAGCCCGGCATGCAACCCGGCCGCTGCCGTGGCAAGGCCCACAAGCCCGACCACCTCGGCTACGCCGGACGCCGCATCCTCGTCAGCCGCAAGTGGTCCAACAAGACCCTCGCCGAGCACAAGCGGGACCGCCGCACTTGGGTCCTCGAAGCTCTCGGTCAGGCCGACCAACCCACAGATCCACACCGCTACATCTGGCGGCCCGTCCCGGCCGGAGACGCCAACGTGCCGCCTCTTGCCGTACGCCTCCTGCGCACCGTGGCTGAACGGCAGCGCTGGCGAGCCCATCTGCGAGAGCTGGAGGCCAGAGCAGCCGGTCAAGATCTTTCGGCAACCGAGGACATGGGGAGGGCGGCGTGACCAAGCGAGACGAACTATTGACCGTTGCTCAAGTCCTCGACGAACTCGGCGGAGTCTCCCGCCGCACCTTCTACCGCTGGCGCGAGATCGGCAAGGCACCGGAGGGCATCCGCCTGCCCAACGGCGAACTCCGCATCTACCGCAGCGACCTCGACGCCTGGCTCGAATCCCTCAGGAGCGCCGTATGACCACCTCCTACAAGGTCAAGTTCTGGGATATCCGCACCAACACCAGAGCGGACAAGCCCGGCAAGAAGCCTCGGATCGTCTCCCACACGGTGCGGTGGACGGTCGGCAACCGCGAGAAGTCGCAAACCTTCAAGACCAAGGGGCTGGCCGAAAGCTTCCTGTCCGATCTGCGGCAGGCGGCGAAGAAGGGCGAAGCCTTCGACGTGGACAGCGGCCTTCCCGCTTCGATGGTCAAGGCCAAGGATGCCCGGACCTGGTACGCCTTCGCCGTCGCGTACGTCCACGCGTGGTGGCCTCACGCGGCGGCCAAGTCCCGGGAAGGCATGACCGACACTCTCGCCACCGTCACCCGCGTTCTGGTCGGCGACGTACCCGGCCGACCGTCCGACGAGATCATCCGGCGGGCACTGCGCGAGTACTCCTTCCTGCCCGAGGATCGCCGACGGGAGCCGACACCGGAGATCGCCCGCGCTGTCCGCTGGCTGGAAGGTGCTTCGCTCCTGCTGACGGCTCTCGAAGAGACCAAGCACGCCCGTGCGGCGCTGGAAGCCCTGGCGCTGTGCCTGGACGGGAAGCCTGCGGCCACCTCGACGTACCGCCACAAGCGGACCGTCTTCCATCACGCGCTCGAATACGCCGTGGAGCTGGAGGAACTTTCGGCGAACCCACTGCACAAGGTCAAGTTCCGCAAGGCCAAGGTGAGCGGCGAGATCGATCGGCGCTCGGTGGTCAGCCCAAGGCAGGCACGTGAACTGCTCATCGCGGTGACCTACGTGGGGCGCTCGCGCGGGCCGATGCTGGCTGCCATGTTCGCTTGCATGTACTTCGGCGGTCTTCGCCCGGCAGAAGCGGCGGGACTACGGCACAAGGACTGTCAGCTCCCAGAGAAGGGTTGGGGGCTGCTGACGCTGGAGAAAACCAGGCCGCAGAGCAATAGGCGGTTCACCGACTCCGGGCGGGCTCACGATGAGCGCGGGTTGAAGCATCGGGACGTGAAGCACACGCGTACCGTGCCCGTCCCGCCTGAGCTGGTGGCCATTCTGCGGGGTCACATCGCGGCGTTCGGCGTTGGCGAGGATGGCCGGCTCTTCCGTACGCGCACGGGCGGCGTGATCTCGGGCTCGGCGTACGCGAAGGTCTGGCAGGAAGCCCGGACGTACGCCTTCACTCCCGACCAGGTCGCCTCTCCCCTGGCGGGCCGACCATACGACCTGCGGCACGCTGCCGTGTCGCTCTGGCTCAACGCGGGAGTGCATGCCCCGGAAGTGGCCGAGAGAGCGGGGCACGGTGTGGACGTGATGCTGCGTGTCTACGCCAAGTGCATCGACGGCCAACAGGAGATCGCCAACCGGCGCATCTTGGAAGCGCTCGCGGCGTGACACAGGAGCTACGGCAGGACCCCGGGACACCTCGGGGTCCTTTCGCCGCTCCGGGCCGCGAAACTCCCAGGCCGACCTGGGGAAACGTGGTTGCGGGCATTCCGCGTATGTTCCGCGAAGAGTGGCACAGGGCTGCTTCGGGCCGCCTCCCGCTGCCTACGAGGCAATCGGGACGATCATGCAAAAGACCAGGTCAACCCGTGGATTGCCTGGTCTCGAACGCGCGCCCTGCAGGATTCGAACCTGCGACCGTCGGATTAGAAGTCCGATGCTCTATCCAGCTGAGCTAAGGGCGCTCCCGCCTTATTGTGCATGATCCGGCGACATGTCACGTACATGTTTTCGTCGTGTCAGTCTGTCAGGCCGATCACACCCCGCATGAACAGCGTCCCCAGCACTGTGGCCGTCATGGTCCAGCCGGTGGCGCGGCGGGGGTGAGGGCCTCACGGAGGATATCGGAGGTGGCCAGGAGGCCGTCCAGGATGGAGATGACGGAGGTCAGGGTTGCGCCTGTTACGGGGCCAGGGCGTCGAGGGTGGGGGGCGGTGGCGGGCGTTGCCGTGGGGGGAGATGGTCTTGTACGTGTGGAAGCCGTCTGTGAAGTCGTGAGCGATTACTCCTATCGCCACGGTGACGGTCAGGGGCGTGTCCGTCCGGTGGGCGGCGCCGATGGCGGTTCCGTCCAGGAGGCTGTGGGCGATCAGGGCTGAGCCGGCTGTGAGGCCGACGTCGGCGCGGTGGTGGCGGTGGGTGGCGTAGTCGGTTTCGGACCGCATCGGCCGGCACCGCCGCCTCGTCCTCGGCTTCGCCGCCGGCGTCATCCTCGGCGTGGCGACCATACCGCCTAGCAAGGTCATTCGGGACGCTGCCGGTGGCAGCGGGAGCGGCATGAAGCGCCAGGCCGGCGGGCGCGGGGGCGATGGGGAGGGTTGGAAAAGGCTGGGCGGACGCGGGGCGAATGGGTCTAAGCTATCTCGCCATGGTCGCGACGCTCCTGCATGAGATTCCCCTGCAGGGCGGGGACGTGACAGACGGGGTGGTGCGCGTCGGTGACACCGTGCGCAGACCGGCCAGTACGTCGACGCCCGCCGTGCACGCCCTGCTCAGACACCTGGAAGCGGCCGGGTTCGACGGCGCCCCGCGGGTTGTGGGGATGGATGGGCTCGGTCGGGAGATTCTCACCTATCTGCCTGGTACGACCGGGTTGCGGGTCGAGAGTGTGAGTGATGAGGCGTTGGCGGGGCTGGCGCTGCTGGTGCGGCGGTTTCATGATGCTACGGCCGGGTTTCCACTCACGATGGAGGGGTGGGAAGGGGGGTCTAATGATGATGCGGCGCCGGAAGTGATCGGGCATTGTGATTTAACGCCGGATAATGTGATTTTTCGGGCCCCGGCCCCGGCCCCGGCCTCGTTCGAGTCCGCGTCCCCTTCGGGCTCGGGCTCCCTGGCGGCAGCCGGTGGTGGCGGGCCGTACGCGATGATTGACTTTGATTTGGCTCGGCCTACTACGCGGCTGTTCGACATCGTGACGACTCTGCGGCATTGGGCTCCCATCGCTGATCCCGTTGATCGGGCTCCGCTTCTCCGTACGGTTGATGTGGGCGCGCGGTTGCGGCTCTTCTGTGACGCTTATGGGGTTTCCGCTCGCGAGCGGCGGCGGCTGCTCAGCCTGGCCAGGCTGCGGTTTCATCGTTCGTACGCCGTCATGCGCACCCGCGCCGCGGCCGGCGGGAACTGGGCGAAGATGTGGGCGGGCGGCGCCGGGACGCGGATCCGTCGGGCGGCCGCATGGCTGGATGTGCACGAAGATGAGCTTCATGCCCATCTGGTATGACCCTCTGGGGCTCGCCCTCGGCGTTGCCCTCGACCGGCTGATCGCCGATCCGCGTAGTTCCGTTCATCCTGTCGCGTTGTTCGGGCGAGGCGCGTCGAAGCTCGAAGCGGCCTTGTACGACGACGATCGAGCCCGGGGCGTGTTGCACGTCGCCGTGTGTGTCGGTGGTTCGGCCGCGCTGGGTGTGGTGGCGATGCGGTACGCACCCAACCGGGTCGTGCGTACGGCCGTGACCGCTGCCGCGACCTGGGCGGTGCTCGGGGGCACGACGCTCGCCCGCGAGGGCGACTACCTGGCCGACGCGCTTGAGGGTGCCGATCTGGAACGCGCCAGGGCCCGGCTGCCCCACCTGTGCGGCCGTGACCCCAGCCGGCTGGACGCGGCCGAGGTGGCGCGGGCCACGGTCGAGTCGCTGGCCGAGAACACCTCGGACGCCGTCGTGGCCCCGCTGTTCTGGGGGGCCGTGGCGGGGGTGCCGGGGCTGCTGGCGTACCGGGCGATCAACACGCTGGACGCCATGATCGGGCATCACTCCCCCAGGTACGAGCGGTTCGGCTGGGCCGCCGCCCGGCTCGACGACGTCGCGAACTACGTGCCCGCCCGGCTCACCGGGGCGCTCACCGTGCTGACCGGGCCCGATCCCGGGCAGGCGCGGGCCGTGCTGCGCCGGGACGGGAACCGGCATCCCAGCCCGAACGCGGGGCGGTGCGAGGCCGCTTTCGCCGGCGCGCTCGGGGTGCGGTTGGGCGGGACGAACGTGTACGCGGGCAGGGTGGAGGAGCGGCCGACGATGGGGGACGGCCCCAGGCCGGCGGTCAGGGACATCCGGCGCGCCGTACGGTTGACGCGGGCGGTGGGGTTGGCGGCGGCCGGGGTGGCCGTGGTCACCGCCTGGGCCCTGCGCCGCCGAATGCCAGCCTGATGTCAACGGTCAACGGTCAACGGTCAACGGTTGTCGGTCAAAGGCCGACGGTCGGGCCGCCATGACGGCCGTGGTCAAGGGCCGACGGTCGGGCCACTCGCACGTCCATGGCGGCCGTCGGTCAACAGGCCGCTCGCACGTCAGTGAACGCACGTCAGTGAACGCCCCCGCATGACGCCGTTTCTTCGCCCTGCCGTCGGCCCTGTGGGCGCCGCTCACATGATGCGGTTGAGGTTGAGGGTGAGCCAGATCACGAACAGCGCTACGACCGTGATTCCGATCATCGACTTCGCCGCATTGTGCGCGACGACCTTTCTGGCCGTCACCTGCTTGGCGCTCTGCTTCCAGACCTGACGCATGATGATCATGTTCTGGAAGCGCCGCCCCAAGGCGAAGACGGCGATCCCGATGAGGATGAAGAGAATGACGCGTCCATCGGCAGGTTCCACGGAGATCCCCCCTCGTGGTCCTTGATCTGCTTATCCCCCCGAAAGATATGAGAACACAGAATACTCGGCCGACAGCGGTTTGTAATTGCCTTTATCGCTCGAGGTCGACCACGATCGGCGCGTGATCGGACGGGCCTTTCCCCTTGCGGGCCTCACGATCGACGTACGCGGACCGCACCTGCCCGGCCACGTCCGCGCTCGCGTACACCAGGTCGATGCGCATGCCCTTGTTCTGGTGGAACATCCCGGCCCGATAGTCCCAGTACGTGTAGGGATGCGGGCCCTTCATCGGTGTCGGCACCACGTCCGTCAGGCCGAGGTCGCGCAGCTCGGCCAGGGCCCGCCGTTCGGGGGGTGTGACGTGGGTGGAGCCTGCGAACAGGGCGGGGTCCCACACGTCGGCGTCCGTCGGCGCCACGTTGTAGTCGCCGCAGGCCACCAGCGGCCCGGCGGCCAGCTCGGGGGCGAGGGCGTCGCGCAGGGCGGCGAACCAGGCGAGTTTGTACGCGTAGTGGGGCGAGTCGACGGTACGGCCGTTGGGCGCGTACAGGGACCACACCCGGATCCCGCCGCAGGTCGCGCCGATGGCCCGGGCTTCGGGGCGGGCGGCGCCGGCGCTGTCGAGCTCGCCGAAGCCGGGTTCGCCGGGGAAGCCCAGCGTGACGTCCGTCAGCCCGGCCCTGGACAGGAGCGCGACGCCGTTCCAGCGTCCGTCGCCGTGGGCGGCGGCGGTGTAGCCCAGTTCGCCCACCTCCGCCGCGGGGAACGCCTCGGCGGCGCACTTGGTCTCCTGGAGGCACGCGATGTCGGGCCGGGCCTCGGCGAGCCATTCGAGCAGGCGGGGCAGCCGTGCCTTGACCGAGTTCACGTTCCAGGTTGCCAGGCGCATTCCCCTAGCCTGCCACCGGCCCGGCCTCCGCGCAGGAGCCACCCCGCCCCGAGACCGCTGGGTCAGCGGCTGGTCCAGAGGGGCTTGCCGGCCTGGGAGTAGATGATGATCCGGCCGTCGTCGGTGACCGCGAGCCACGCCCCGGGTTACCCGCCGTCTTGGTCGTCCACAGCGCCTTGTCGTCGCGGCCGACCACCACCCAGTTGCCCTCCGCCTGCATGATCGAGCGCGCCCCCGGGTGCCCGGCCGTCGGCGTGGTGAACAGGCTGCGGCGGCCGTCGTACAGGACCGCGTTGCCCTCGTCCCGCTGCACCAGCCGGTACCGGCCGTTGGCCGACTGGATCGACTGCCCTGCCCGCAGCACGTGCCCGGAGGGGAGCTTGCCGATGGAGACCTTCGAGGACCACAGCGGCCGGTTGTCCCTGCTGCAGATCACCAGGTTGCCGCTCTCCTTGGGCAGCAGCAGGTACGCGCCGGGGTTGCCGGCCGTGGCCGTGGACCACAGCGGCTTGTCGCCGGGCCCGTAGATGACGAGGTTGCCCTCCTTCTGCATGGTCGCCTTGGCCCCGGGGTTGCCCGCGGTGGGCGGGGACCACAGGGCCTTGGTGCCGTCGTAGAAGACCAGGTTCCCCTTCGCCTGCTGGACGAGCTTGAACCGGCCGCCTCCCGAGGTCAGCGACCGTCCCGGCAGCAGCCACTGCCCGGGTACAAGCCGATCACGGGCGTCGGCGACCGTGGTGGCGGAGGCGCTGCCCGGCTGGGTCGTGGCGACGGCGGCGAAGGGAGATCCCCCGGACAGTGCGCGGATGACCGTGCAGGGACACGTGTACCGGCTGCGCCACGCGGGTGCGGAGGTGAAGACGGGCTCGTCCGGCTACACGTTGCGAGCCGACCCCGAGAGCGTGGACGCGCTGCGTTTCCGCCGGCTGGTCGCCGCGGCGGCGGAGGCGGGCGAGGAGCCGGGGGCCGATCTGCTGGAGCTGGCGCTCGGGCTGTGGACGGGGCCCGCGCTCGGCGGGGCGGGGTGCGGCCGGTCGCTGGAGGTGGCGGCGGTCGAGCTGGAGGAGGCGCGGCTGACGGCCGTCGAGGAGCTGGCCCGCCGGCGGCTGCGGCTGGACCAGCCGGAACGCGCCGTCGCGCCGCTGCGGGCGGTCGTGACGGGCGCGCCGCACAGGGAACGGCTGGTGTCGCTGCTCATGACGGCCTTCTCCCGGGTGGGACGCCGGGCGGAGGCGCTTGAACTGTACGAGCGCACCCGGCGGCAGCTGGCCGACCAGCTCGGCGGGGACCCGGGGCACGAGCTGCGGACCACGTTCCCCTCCTCGGCGCCGGCGAACTCCTCCGCGTCGGCCGGCGGGTCGTCACCGGTCAGCGGGAGCAGCTCGATGGAGGGGGCGAGCAGCGGCGCGGCGGCGCGGGCGGTGCATGGCCTTCGAGGATGCGCTGGTGCAGCTCGCGCAGGCGGGGGCCGGGGTCGACGCCCAGCTCGTCCGCCAGCAGCCGCCGCACGTCGTGGAAGAGGTGGAGCGCCTCGGCCGTGCGCCCGTCGTGCCAGAGCGCCGTCATGGCCAGCGCGTGCGGGGTCTCCCGCAGCGGCTCGTCGTGCCGGACGCCGCGCAGCAGCGGGGGCACCTCGCGGTGGCGGCTCAGCTCGATCAGGGTGGCGGCGTGCTCTTCCAGCAGGTCCCACAGCTCCTTGAGCAGCGGTACGCGGACGCGGTGCTCGACCCAGGGCGTGCCGATGCCCTGGAGCGGCTGCCCGCGCCACAGCTCCAGCGCCCGCTGTTGCGCCCCCTCGACCGGGATCCTGGCTCCGTCTTCGAGCACGTCGACGGGGCCGAGCACGCGGATGTCCATCCCGACCGACCCTAGTGCGTCAGACCGCCTTCATCAGCGCCAGGCAGACCTCTTCGAGCAGGCCGCCGACGCCCTGGTCGAGGGCGGCCTTGGCGTGCCGCGCGGCGTCCAGGGCGTTGCCCGCGGCGCTGGGCGAGTCCTCGACGACCATGCGCAGCTCCAGCTCCAGCGGGGAGGCGCCGAAGCCCACGCCGTCCAGCCGGATGTAGGCGACCTTGCGATCGTCCATGAAGGGCAGGTATTGAGCACTGACGTGGGTGGGCGTCCCGGCACCGGTGGACTTGGTGGCCTTTTTGCTCTTCATCCGCTCGGGGTCCTCCAGGTTGACGAAGTCCATGTTGCCGCCGGCCAGCAGCTGGTGGCCGCCGGTGAGGTGGACTCCGCTCGCCGTCAGGGCCTCGACCAGCGCCCTGTGCACCAGCGTCGCGCCGAACGAGCTCTTCAGGTCGTCGCCCACCAGCGGCAGCCCGGCCGCGGCGAAGCGGGCGCGCCATTCCGGCGAACGGGCGAGCACGGCCGGCATGCAGTTCACGAAAGCGCATCCGGCCTCGACGGCGGCCGCCGCGTACAGCTCGGTGGCCCGCTGCGCGCCGGTGGGCAGGAAGTTCAGCACGACGTGGCTGCCGGTCCGCCTGAGGTGGGCGGCGACCTCACCCGGCGTGGCGCCGCCGCGCGGATCGATCAGTCCGGCCGAGCCGGGGCCCACGCCGTCGGCCAGCATGCCCTCGGCGACGGGCACGCCGAGAGGCGGCACGCCGGCGAACCTCCTGGCGTTGTTCGGCTCGGCCCAGATGGCCTCCGACAGGTCACGGCCGAGCTTGGCGGCGCCCACGTCGAAGGCGGCGGTGAAGCGGACCTGGGAGACGGCGTAGCCGGCGCAGACGGGGTTCGGCAGGCCGGGGGCGTCGCCGTCGCGGTAGTACTCGACGCCCTGGACCAGGGAGGAGACGCAGTTGCCCACGCCGATCACGGCGACGTTCACGCTAGTCATGCCCTGTATGGGATCAGGGGCGGCGGGCGCGCTCCAGCTCGACCCCGACCGTGATCTCGTTGCCGAGTCGGCGGCCGAGGAGCAGGTCTAGGTCGTCGCCGCTCCAGAACCTGCCGGGGTCGTACCAGTTGGGGCGGCGCCCGGCGGGCAGCAGGCCCATCTCCTCGTAGGTGACGGCCACCACCTCGGCGCAGTAGGCGCGCTCCAGCGTCTCGTCCTTACGCGTGCGGCGCGGCACGCGCCCCCTGGCCCAGCGGGCGGCCAGCCTGGCGGTGGAGGGGAACGGGGTGCCGTCGAGCCGGGCGACCGTGCGCAGGGCGGCGTCCTCCATCTCCTGCGTGGCCTCCGGCTCCAGCTGGCGCAGCCAGGCGCGCTGGTCGTAGCGGTCGGCCCACGTCGTGACCGCGGCGCGCAGGTCGTGCAGCTGCACGCCGCGATGGTGGGTGCCCGACCACAGGTCGAGCAGCGACTTGCCCAGTTCGGCGTGCCACATCATGGGCGGCAGGTCCTCGATCACGATGGCCATGCCGACGTGGTTGACCGGGCTGTTGGTCATCGTCTGGATGGCGCGGTCGGGCACGGAACGGCCGCGGAAGACCCACAGATCGCCGGTCCTGGTCACCTTGACGGCTTCGTCGAGAGTCAGCACAGGGCTAGCCTAGGCAACATGCGCTGGTGGAAGATGCTCGGTCTGGCGGGAATCATGGGTGTGGCGGCGACGGGCGTGGTCATCGCGCGGGCCGAACGGCGCCGGCGCGCGTACACACCCGAAGAGATCAGGGCGCGGTTGCGGGAGCGGGTGGAGAGCCCGGCGGAAGGTTCTCAGCCCGACGGCTTGAGGTCGTAGACGAAGACGACGTCCGGATAGGCCGGGTTGTCGTCATATCCCTGGATGCCGCCCAGGAACGCCCGCCGTGACTTGACCACCCAGGGCAGCGCGGCGGCGGCCCGCTCGTCGAGCACGCGTGCCGTGGCCTGCTCGTACACCCGCTGCGCCGCGGGCTTGTCGGTCACCGTCAGCTCGGGCACCGTGTCGAGCATGGCGTCAAGGCGGTGGTCGTTGAGGTAGGTCAGATTGAACTCGGGCGGGTTCGCGGCGCGGAAGACCTGGCCGAAGTAGGAATAGCCGTCGGCGTAGTCGGGCCACCAGTACATGACGAAGATGTCCTGGCCGCGCTTCTTGCCCCGCTCCCACTGCGCGTTCCAGTGCATGCCCTCGACCTTGAGGGTGACGTTGAGCGGGCGCAGCGCCGCGCGTAGCCGCTTGGCCAGCACCTCCTCGTCGGCCTCGCCCTCTCCGTAGGTCAGCCGGAGCCGCAGCGGCGCGCCGCCGGGGCCGTAGCCGGCCTCCTGCAGCAGCCGGGTGGCGCTCTCCAGGTCCTGCTCGGGCACCCGCCCCGGCACGTGGCCGAGCAGTCCTTCCGGGATGACGCCGCTGGCCGGCGTCACGGAGCCCTTGAGCGCCTTGACGATGCCGCGGTAGTCGATGGCGTACTGCACCGCCTTGCGCACCCTGATGTCCTTCATGGGGCCGGTCGCGGTGTTGAACAGCATCATGGCCGTGGTGAACGAGGGCCGGTCGGAGGTGCGGATGCCCGGCGCGGCGCCGGCCTGGGCGAACAGCTTCGGGTCGAGCCGGTCCGTGAAGCTCGCCTCGCCGCGCTGCAGCATCCGGTACGCCCGCTCGGGGTCGGGCACGACCCGGTACCTGACCGTGTTGTAGTGCGGCCGCTCGTTCCACCCGCCCCAGTACCCGTCGTACGCCTTGAGCGTGAGCTCGTCCTCCTTGCCCTTGTTCCACTTCGCCACCGTGTAGGGCCCCGACCCGGCGTCCCTGCCCTGCGCGAGCCACTTGCCGAGGTCGGGGGCAGCCTTGGTGTCGTAGATGTAGGCCGCGTACCCGGCGGAGACCACCAGGTCCAGCGGAACGGGGTATTTCAGCGCGAACGTCACCGTCAGCGGCCCCTCGACCCGGATGGACGAGACGGCGTCCCAGATGTAGGAGGCGCCGGTCCTGGCGCGCATCGTCCGCTCGATCGAGGCTTTGACCGCCTCGGCGTCCAGCGGGTTGCCGGTGTGGAACGTCACGCCGGAGCGCAGGGTGAAGGTCCAGCTCCTGCCGTCGGCCGTGGAGCGCCATCCGGTGGCCAGGCGGGGCGCCGACTTCTTGGTGACCGGGTTCCAGAGCGTGAGGGTCTCGTAGACGTTCTGGAAGGCGATGATCTCGTTCGAGTAGGAGCGAGCGGGGTCCCACTCGGTGATGATGTCGGTGTTCTTGACGTAGACGAAGGGCGACTCACCCACCGGGGCCTGACGCACCTCGGTCGGCGGTGAGCAGGCCGCGAGCAGCACCGCCGCCAGGATCGACACCAGGACGGACGCGGGGGCCGCTGAGACTCGCCGGCGCAACGCATCTCCCTCTGTCGCCGATGTTCCCGGGAAACCTACTCCAAGATCGAGGCCAGAGGGACTCGTGTGTCCAAAAGTCCCGAAAAATTGGGCATTCTGGTGATCCAATTGCTATCCTCGGGGCTTGTCCCGTCCGGGGTTGCCAGCTTGGGACCAACCGGAGTGAGGTGCCATGGGTCGTAGCCGAACGATCCGGATGAAGATCATCGGACTACTACTGGTGCCACTGGCCTCCATGGTGGTGTTGTGGGGGGTCATCACCGCCGTCACCGCGAGCGAGAGCTTGGAGCTGCGTCAGTACAAGACAGTCTGGACGAACCTGCGCCTTCCCGCGTACAAAGTGATCACCGAGATCCAGCGCGAGCGCCTGATCTCGGCCAGGTTCCTGCGCAACAGTGCCGAAAAGCCCGCCGTGGCGGCGCAGCGCCTTCGCACCGACGCCGCCCGGGACGCCTTCAAGCAGCTTTCCGTCAAGTCCAAGGACAGATCAGAAGAGATCCGCACACAGGTGGACGCGGTGTACACGCAGATAGACAGGCTCGACGCGGTCCGAGGTGAGATCGACACGGGCCTGTCCGACCGTCTGCACACCGTGGAGGCCTACAACGCGATCATCGACACCCTGTTCGGCCTGCACCGGCGGGTGGCCATGATCGACGACATCCCGATCTACGAGCAGTCCCGCGTGACCATCGACATGAGTTACGCCAAGGAGCTGCTGACCAGGGAGCAGGCGCTCGGGCTCGGCACGGTGACCAGGGCCGAGCGCAGGCTGTTCACCCAGATCACGGGCAACCGGCGCTTCCTCGTCGACCAGAGCCTCGGCGAGCTCGACCCGGCCCTGCGCGACCCCCAGGTCGCCCTCATCACCTCCCCCGCGTACCAGCGGCTGCGGATGATGGAGGACCAGATCATCGCCGGCGGCACGCCGCAGGGCTGGCTGTCCACCACCGACGGCCTGGCCAGGTCGTTCCAGGAGGCCCAGCTGCGGGCCAGCACGACGCTGAACGAGCGCGCGGAGCCGGTGGCCGACGAGGTGCTGTCGCGGGCGTTCCTGCTCGCGGGCACGGCCCTGGCGCTGGTGATCGTGTCGATCGGGTTCTCGCTGCGGATGGGCAACCGGCTGTCCAAGGAGCTCGGGACGCTCCGGCTGGCCGCCCTGGAGGTGGCCCAGGAACGGCTGCCGCACGTGGTCGCCAAGCTGCGCAAGGGCGAGACCGTCGAAGTGCCCGAGGTGTCGCTCACCAGCACCACGGTCGAGATCGACGACGTCGGCAAGGCCTTCTCCACCGTCCAGCAGACCGCGGTCGAGGCCGCGGTCGGCCAGGCGCAGCTCAGCGAGGGCGTCGGCCACGTCTTCAGGAACCTGGCCAGGCGCAGCCAGACGCTGCTGCACCGCCAGCGCATCCAGCTCGCCGACATGCAGCACCGGGCCACCGACCCGGGCCAGCTGGACGACCTGTTCAAGCTCGACCACCTCACCACCCGCATGCGCCGGCACGCGGAGGGCCTGATCATCCTGTCGGGCGCGACGCCGGGACGCGGCTGGAGCCGTCCCGTGCCGCTGCTCGACGTGGCCCGCGGCGCGGCGGCCGAGGTCGAGGACTACCAGCGGGTCGTCGTCGAGCCCATGTCCGGCCAGCGCCTGGCCGGCCCCGTGGTCGGTGACGTGATCCACCTCATCGCCGAGCTGATCGAGAACGCCACCGTCTACTCCCCCGCGCACACCTCGGTCTTCGTGCGCGGCGACGCGGCGGCCCGGGGCTTTGCCTTCGAGGTGGAGGACCGCGGGTTCGGGATGAGCGACGAGCAGCTGACCGAGTACAACGAGCGGCTGGCCAGCCCGCCGGAGTTCGACCTGGCCGACAGCGACAGGCTCGGCCTTTTCGTCGTTTCCCGCCTGGCCGCCAGGCATGACATCCGCGTGACGTTGCGCGGTTCACCATATGGAGGGACCACCGCGATCGTGTTGATCCCGGAAGAGCACGTGGCAGAGCCAGAGGACGAGGCCCCGAGGGCGGCTCAGCAGGAGTCCGAGCGCCCCATGCGGGTGGTGCGAAGTGACTGAGGAACGCTGGCTGGACGAGGACGCCGGTCCCATCGTTCCGGCCTACCTGCTGACCAGGGGCCGGACGGTGCCCGCGAGCGAGGCCATCGACCTCATCGCGGTGATCATCACCGCCGGCGGCCTGGCGCCGCCGCGCGGCCTCGACCCCGAGCATCTGATCATCCTGCAGAAGTGCACCCAGCCCACGCGTCTGGTGGATGTGGCGGCCGAGCTGAACCTGCCCATAGGGGTGGTCCGCGTGCTGGTCGGCGACCTGCACGCGCAGCAGCTCGTCCAGGTCGAGCTGCCGCCGCCCGCCCCCGACGCCAAGGTGCTGCTGGAAGTGATCAGCGGGCTGAAGGCCCTGTGACGGGCCCAGTGACGGGCGCTATGACAGCGGTCCCGCGGTTGAGATATCCGAACCCGGCCGCGAAGAGCGCGGCCAAGACGCCCGCCCCGGCGGCTGCCCCGAAGACCCACTGGTAGCCGCCGGCGCCCGGCCGCGCCGCCAGGATGGCGGCGATCACCGCACCCGCCGTGCTGCCGCCCACGATGCGCACCAGAGCGTTCACCCCGGAGGCCAGGGCCGTCTTGCCCTGGTCCACGTGCTCGACGGCCATGGTGCCCAGGGCCGCGTATCCGACGCCGAGGCCGACGCCCATGAGCGAGGAGGCCGCGTACAGGTGCCAAGGGCTGTCGTTCTCGAAGATCAGCCACAGCGCGGCCAGCCCCGTGACCAGTGAGCCCGTCGCCACCATGGACGCGGCGGGCAGCCGCCGCATCAGCCGGCCCGCGAACAGCGAGATCACCAGCATGAACAGTGTGCTCGGCAGCAGGTAGAGCCCGACCTCCAGGGTCGTGGCCGAGAAGCCCACGGGGGCCTGGGCGAAGCTGGACATGCCGGTCAGCAGGGTGAAGAAGGAGAACCCGAGCAGCATCGAGGACACCGTCGCGCCGACCGTGCCCCTGTGCACCAGCATCGCCATGTCCACCAGCGGCTCGGCCACCTTCAGCTCGACCGCGACCCACCCGGCCGCGAGCACGGCCGCCGCGCCGAACAGCCCGAGCACGCCGGGCGAGGTCCAGCCCCATGAGCCGCCCTCGCTGATCCCCAGCAGCAGCGCCACCAGCCAGGTGGCGAGCAGCGCGGCCCCGAGCAGGTCGGGACGGCCCTTGACGGGCGGGGCCGCGTCACGGACGAGGAAGGCCACGACGATGCCGGCCGCCAGCGAGAAGCCGCTGATGATCCAGAAGACCAGGTGGAAGTCCCCGTCGGCGAGCCCGGCCAGGATCATGCCGCCGCCGCTGCCGAAGCCCATCGTCGCGCTGAGCACGCCGACGCCGGTCGCGAACTGCGCGCGCGGCAGCGCGTCGCGGACCACCCCGATGGACAAGGGGACGAGCGCGGCGACGGAGCCCTGCAACACCCGGGCCACGATCAGCCAGGGCAACGAGGTGGCCATGGCCGCCATGACCGAGCCGGCCACCAGGAACGCCAGGGCGCCGAGGATCATGCGGCGCCTGCCGTACATGTCGCCGAAGCGGGAGAGCAGCGGCGTGGACACCGCGCCGACCAGCAGGCTCACCGTGAGCGTCCAGCTCACGGCGGTCAAGGAGGTGTTCAGCTCCCGTTGCAGCACGGGAAGCAACGGCACCACCGCGGTGTTCTGCATGGCGGCGATGGAGGCCGCGACGGACAACGCCACCACCGCGGGCCAGGGATTTCTCTTCGACGTCTCACGTGCTGCGGGCACGACGACTGTCGCCATGACGGCTCCTTTGGATAACTTAGGTAAGTAATCGAGAACCGATAATACATACGTAAGTTAGGTAAGCAAGCGGATGGACGAGGATCTGCAGACGACGGTGAGCGCCTTTCGCCGGCTCGTCACCATGCTCAACCGCGGCAAGACGCATGAGCGGCTGACCGAGGCGGCGGGCGTCCGGCTGGACCGGCCGGACGTCCAGATCCTCGTCAACCTGCTGGAGGCCGGCGAGCCGCGCAGGGTCGGAGCGATCGCCGACAGCCTCCAGGTGGAGAGCCCGCACGTGACGCGGCACGTCGCCGCGCTTGAGCAGCGCGGCCTGGTCGAGCGGGTACGCGACCCCGACGACGGCCGGGCCTGGCGCATCACGCTCACGGACGAGGGCGCCGTGGCGGCGGACCGGTGCCGCCAGGTGACCAACGACTGGCTGGGCGGCGCCCTGGCCGGCTGGTCCGGCGCGGATCGGGCCGAGCTGAGCCGGCTGATGAACAAACTGGCCGACGACCTCCAGGACCACCTGAAGGCCCGTCAGGTGATCAGGTGAGGACGTCCTCCGCGCGGTGGCAGGCCACCTGACGTCCCTGGACGTCCCTCGGCTCCGGCGCCACCTCGCACTCGGGCCCGGCCAGCGGGCAGCGCAGCCGGAACGCGCATCCGGTGGCCGCGGGGACGGCCTCGGTCCGGCCCTTGGCCTCGGGCGGCTCCCCGCCCAGCTTCGGTACGGCGTCGCGCAGGGCCCTGGTGTAGGGGTGGGCCGGGTTCGCCAGCAGGTCCGAGGTGGGGCCCGACTCGACGACGCGGCCCGCGAAGAGCACGTGGGAGGTGCGGCAGAGCCGTTCCACCACGGCCAGGTTGTGGGTGATCAGCAGGCGCTCGGTCTCCAGGGAGACCAGCAGGTCGAGCACCCTGGCCTGGACGGTGACGTCGAGCGCGCTGGTGGGCTCGTCGAGGATGAGCAGGCGCGGGCCGACGGCCAGGGCGCGGGCGATCACCACGCGCTGGCGCTGGCCGCCGGAGAGCTCGTGGGGGCGGCGGACGGCCAGGGCGGGATCGAGGCCCACCCGTTCGAGCAGGTCGGGGACGCGGGAGCGGGCGGCGCGCGGGAGGGCCTCGGCGATGGAGGCGCCGACGCGCATCCGGGGGTCGAGAGCCTCGGCCTGGAAGACGGGCTGGACGTCCTTCCGAAACTTCCGCATGTCCGCTTTTTTCAGCGTTTGGTCGCCGTACCAGATATTTCCTGAGATGGGGCTCAGGAGGCCCAGGAACGCGCGCGCCAGCGTCGTCTTGCCCGAGCCACTCTCCCCGATCAGCCCCACGCCGCCCTCGGTGATGTCGATGCTCACGTCGTGCACGACCGGGCGGCGGCCGTATCCGAGCGTCACCCGATCAGCCCTCAGCTCGGCCCTGGGCATGGTCACGGCAGCGCCTCCAGCAGTTCGCGGGTGTAGGGATGGGACGGCTCGGCCAGCACCTCGGCGGCGGGGCCCGACTCCACCACCGCGCCGTCCTTCATGACCAGCACCCGATCGGCGATCGTCGAGACCAGGGCCAGGTCGTGGGAGACCAGCAGCAGCGCGAGGCCCCGTTCCGCCCGCAGCCGGCGCAGCACGCCGACCACCTCGGCCTGTACGGTCACGTCCAGCGCGCTGGTGGGCTCGTCGGCCAGGATGACCTCGGCGCCCAGGGCGATGGCCAGCGCGATGGCGAAGCGCTGGGCCTGGCCGCCGGAGACCTCGTGCGGATAGCGGCGCAGCAGCTCGCGGTCGAGCAGGACCGCGTCCATGGCCCGCGCCATGGTGTCGGCCACGTCCTTGACGCCGTGCAGCTTGAGCGCGCGGCGCATCAGGACGCCGAGGCGGGTGGCGGGGCTGAGCGCGGCGTGCGGCGACTGCATCACCAGCGCCGCCCGCGCGCCCCTGAGCTCGCGCAGCGCGCGCGGGGCGGCCGTGAGCACGTCCACACCGCACACCCGTACTTGTCCCGATATTTCGGCATTTTGGGTGAGGCCGAGCAGCGAGAGCAGCGTCGTGGACTTGCCCGAGCCGCTCTCGCCCACGATGGCCACGCACTCGCCCGCGCCCACGTCGAGCCGCGGCACGTCGGCCACCACCCGCCCGCCGTAACTGACGCGCAGGTCGCGCGCCTCGATCAGGTGCCCTGTCACTTGACCGCCCTTCGCGGGTCGAGCGCGTTGCGCAGCCCCTCGCCGAGCACGTTGAACGCGAACGCCGTCACCAGGATCGCCAGCCCCGGGAAGGTCACCACCCACCAGTTCGTGGTGAACAGCGTCTGTCCCTGCTGCACCATCAGTCCCCATTCGGCCGTCGGCTCCTGCGCGCCGAGCCCCAGGTACGACAGCGCCGCCGAGGTCAGGATCACCCCGCCCGCGTCCAGCGAGAGCTGCACCAGCACGGGCGTGAGCGAGTTGGGCAGCACGTGACGCAGGATGATCAGCGGCGCGGGCACGCCGAGGCAGCGGGCCGCGTCCACGTAGGGGCGGGTGGCGATCGAGGCGGCCATGGAGGCGGCCAGCCGCGTGTACCAGGGCCACCAGGTCACCGCGATGGCCAGGATCACGGTGTTCACGCCGGGCTGCAGCACGACCGCCAGGGCCAGGGAGAGCAGCAGCGCGGGAAAGGCCAGGAAGACGTCCGTGACGCGCATGATCACGTCCCTGATCCAGCCGCCCGCGTACCCGGCGACCACGCCGAGCGTCACCCCGGCCACCGCCGAGACGGCCAGCACGGCCACGGCGATGAACAGCGACGTGCGCCCGCCGTACAGGATCCTCGTGAGTACGTCGCGGCCGACCTGGTCGGTGCCGAACCAGTGGGCGCCGCTCGGGGGCAGCAGCCGCTCCAGCGGCCGCGGGTCGTCCACCGGGTACGGCGCCAGCCACGGCGCGAGCACCGCCGCCAGCACGACGACCACGATGAGCACCGCCCCGAACGCGGCGAAGCGGTCGGGGACGCGCGGCAGGGTGCGGCGCAGAGGCTGGGTTTCCTGGGTCTGTGTCTCCGTGGTCATCGTGTCCTGGCCCGGGGGTCGACGAAGCCCTGGAGGATGTCCACGACCAGGTTGGCCAGGACGTACACCAGGGCGACCAGCAGGGTGACGCCCGCGATGGCCGGGGTGTCCAGCGAGCGGATGGACTCGGCGGCGTAGCGGCCCAGGCCCGGCCAGTTGAAGACGGCCTCGACGAGGAAGCCGTTGACGATCGCGTACGCGAAGACGAGCGCGATCAGCGACAGCACGGGACCGAGCGCCGGTCGCAGGGCGAACCTGGTCAGGATGGACGTCTCGCCGAAGCCCAGCGCGCGCTCCAGCCTGGCATGGTCCTGGCCCGACTCCTCGATGAGGGCGGCCCTGGTCATCTGCGCGATGACGCCGGTGGGATAGGCGGCCACGACCAGGGCGGGCAGCACCAGGTGTTCGAGGGTGCTGGTGAAGATGGGCCAGTTTCCGGTGATGAGGGCGTCGACGACGGTGATGTTCGTCCAGAGGGTGAGCGGGCTGGTGGTGTCGAGCGCGGAGTCGTACTCGCCGGCGATGGGGAACCAGCCGAGGTTGCTGGCGAAGATCGTCTGGAGGGCCAGGGCCAGCCAGAAGACCGGGACGGAGACGGCCAGCATGCTCCCGAACCGCACCCCAAAGTCCGGAAATTTCGTCTTATAGCGGGCGGCGAGCACGCCGAGCGGAATGCCCAGCACGACCGCGATGAGCAGCGCCGTACCGACGAGTTCGAGCGAGGCGGGAAAGGCGAGATAGAGGTCGTCCCGCACGGGCTGCCGCGTGCGCAGGCTGACGCCCCAGTCGCCGGTCATCAGGTCGCGCACGTACGTGAACAGTTGCGCCGGCAGCGGATCGTCGAGCCCGAACCGCGCGCGGGCCTCGGCCAGCTGCTCGGGCGTGGCCTTCGGCCCGGCGAAGGCCACCGCCGGATCGCCGGGCACGAGCCGCATCACCGCGAACGTGAGCACGACCACGCCGGCCACGACCAGGAGGGCCTGGCCGAGGCGGCGGGCCAGATAGCGCAGCATCGTCAGGAGGCGCGGGTCAGGTCGTAGAAGAAGACGACGTTGGGATAGGCGGCGTTGTCCTTGTAGCCCTGGACGTCAGAGGAGAGGGCGCGCTGATACTTCTGCACGTAGGGGACGGCCACCGCGGCCTGCTCCTGGATGATCTTCTGCTGCAGCGTCTCGTACTCCTCCACGGCCGCCATCCGGTCCGTGGCCGTCAGCTCGGGGAGCTTGTCGATGGCCGCGTCGATCTCGGCGTTCTTCAGGTAGGAGAGGTTGAACTGCGGCTTGTCCGCGCTCTTGAACACGTTGAGGAACCAGGAGTAGGCGTCCGGATAGTCCGGGTACCAGTACATGACGAAGACGTCCTGGCCGCCCTTCTTGCCCAGGTCCCACTGCGCGCTCCAGTTCATCGGCTTGGCCTGGAGTGTCACGTTCAGCTTGCTGAGCGTCGAGCTGAGCAGCGTGACCAGCAGCTTCTGGTCCTCGTCGCCGATGCCGTACGTGAGGCTCAGCTTGAGCTCCTTGAGGTCGGGCCCGTAGCCCGCCTCGGCCAGCAGCGCCTGCGCCTTGGCCAGGTCCTGCTTGGGCTCCATCCCGCTGACGTGGCCGACCAGGCCCTGCGGCACCAGGCCGCTGGCCTTCTGGCCGGCGCCCTCAAGCGCCGCCGCCAGGCCGTCGTAGTCGATCGCCAGCTGCAGCGCCTGCCTGACCTTGACGTCCTCCGTCGGGCCCGCGGCCGTGTTGAACAGCACCAGCAGGTTCTGGAACGACGGCGACTCGGCCGTGCGCACCGACTCCGTCGTCTGCGCCTGCTCGAAGAGCTGCGGGTTCAGCCGCTCGACGAAGTTCACCTCGCCCTTCTGCAGCAGCTGCCAGGCGGTGGTGATCTCGGGCGTGACCCGGAAGGCGACCTTCTTGTACTGCGCCGGCTTCCAGCCGCCCCAGTAGTCCTCGAACGCCTTCAGCGTGAGCTCGGTCTCCTTGCCCTTCTGCCAGGTGTCGATCGTGTACGGCCCGGTGCCGGCGGTCTTCTTGCCGTCGGCGTCCACGGCGTCCACGTCGTACATCCAGGCGGCGTAGCCGGAGGCGGCGACCAGGTCGAGCGGGGCGGCGTACTTCAGGGTGAACTTCAGCGTGCTCGCGTCCACCGCCTCGATCTTGTCGACCGGGTCCCAGATGTAGGCGGCGCCGCCCTTCTTGTCGATCGTCCGCTCGATGGCCTTCTTCGCGGCCGTGGCGTCGAACGTGGCGCCGGAGTGGAACTTCACGCCCTGCCGCAGCTTGAACGTCCACTCCTTGCCGTCCTTGGCCGAGGTCCACTCGGTGGCAAGGCGCGGCGCGGCCTCGTGGGTCTCGGAGTCGTACCTGGTCAGGCCCTCGTAGATGTTCGACAGGGCGATGATCTCGTTGGAGTAGGAGGTGGCCGGGTCCCAGTCGGTGACCACGTCGTGGTTGGGCGCGTAGACGAAGGTGCTGTCGTTGGCCTGCCCGCCGGCCGGGCTGCCGCTGCCGCTCGTCTGCGGCTGGGGTGTGCCGCCGGCTCCGCGTACCTGGCCGCCCGCGCACGCGGACGCGGTCAGGGCCATGAGACCGGCTACCCCGGCGACGAGCAGACGCTTGTGCCAGCGCATGGTGGGGGATCCTTTCGGTGGGTCACCGGGCGAGGGGTCCGGCTGCTTTGACGTGTACCCGCACGGCGGGCTGGGAGAGGTAGCTCAGCGGCACCTCGAGAAGGTCCACGATCTCGACTCCGGAGGGGTCGGCCCCGGCCGCCACGGCTCGCGCCCGCGCCTCCTCCTTGACGCTTTCGATCGCTTCTGTCCTGCTATCTCCCGCTGGCAAGATCGTATCCACTCTGCCGCTCGCGAGCGCGATGGCGGCCCCCACGGCGTTGGCCACCTCCGCGTGCTCGGGGCGGATCACCGTGCTCGCCCCGGCGATGTGATCGGGCAGCAGGAACGCCCCGCCCCCCACCGCCACCAGCGGCCGGTCACTCCGGCCGAGCGACATGCGGTCCACGGCGTCGGCCACCATGCCGTCGGCGACGGTCAGCGCCCTTTGCAGGATGTCGGTGATTTCTTCCGACATGTCAGATTTGGCCGCCAGCCGCTCGCGCCACCCTTCGGCGCCCGCCGGGACGCGGCCCGCCGCCACCGCCGCGTCCGTCATCGTCGCCGTCGTCCCGCCGAAGACCAGCGCCTCTCGCGCGATCCGGTAGCCGACGGAGTCCGGCCCGACGCCCCCGCTCCGCGCCACGGTGCCGCCGCCGAGGGCGATGGCCAGGATGTCGGGCATGCGGAAGTTGGTCAGCACGCCACCGATCTCGACCGCCGCCGCCGACTCCCTCGGGAAGCCGCCGATCAGCACGCCGAGGTCGGTGCTGGTGCCACCTACGTCCACCACGATCGCGTCCGGCACGCCGGACAGGTAGGCGGCGCCGCGCAGCGAGTTCGCCGGGCCTGAGCCGATCGTGGAGACCGGCAGGCGGGCGGCGTGCTCCAGTGTCATGAGCGTGCCGTCGTTCTGGGCCAGGTACGGCCGCGCCCCGAGTCCTCGTTCGGCCAGGGCGGTGACCAGGGCGTCGGTGACGTGGGCGGCGACGCCGTACAGGGCGGCGTTGAGCACGGTCGCGTTCTCGCGTTCGAGCAGGCCGAGCGAGCCGATCTCGTGGCTGACCGAGACCGGCAGGCCGTACTCGGCGCGGACCAGCTCCGCGACGGCTCGCTCGTGCCCGTCGTCGGCCGGGCTGAACACGCCGGTGACCGCCACCGCGTCGGCCCGCACGCCGTCCAGGAAGCGGCGTACGGCATCGAGGTCCAGCGAGCTGATCTCCCTGCCGTCCACGTAGTGGCCGCCGGGCACGATCGCCTCACCGGCCGAGACCACCTTGCGCAGGTCGGCGGGCCAGTCGGAGAGCGGCGGCACAGAGGTGGTGGCGGGCGCGCCGAGCCGCAGCACCGCGACCCGGCCGAGGCCGCGCCGCTCCAGGATCGCGTTCGTGGCGTGCGTGGTGCCCAGCATGACGCGGGTCACGTCGGCCCGGTCCTGGACCTGCTCCAGTACGGCGTCCAGAGCCGCGCGCAGCCCGTCGGTCACCTCGGGCGTGGTGGGCCGCTTGGCCTTGGCGAGCACCTGGCCGTCCGGTCCGAGCACCACCGCGTCGGTGTTGGTGCCGCCGACGTCGATCCCTATCCGCAGGTCAGGCACGCGCCATCAGCTCCTCGACGGGTACGTAGTCCAGGTCGTATCCGAAGGCCGCGGGCCCGGCCGTCTCCAGCCCCTTGGGCGTGCGCCAGAGCGGGTCGCAGGACCAGGCGAGCACCGTGACGCGCTGGCCGTAACGCAGCCCCTCCGTCTGGACCGCGGCGGCGGTCTCGGTGTCCACCACCGTGATCAGGTCGGGGACCATGGCCAGCGTCCGGCCGTCCTCTTTCGCGACCAGGTTCTCGTTCTGCAGCTCCAGCGCGAGCCGGCGGCCCCGGTCGTCGCCCGTGCCCTCGATGGTGGCCGTGCCCCGGACGAACCCGCCCGTCGTGCGGCGTTCCACGTCGGTCAGCTTGCCGGTGATCAGGCGGGCGGCGCCGAGGCGGTCCTGGAGTGCTTGGAGCGGGTCGGCCGCGCCCTCCGTGGCCCGGCCGATCTCCAGGGCGCTGGTGACCGTACCCTCGATGACCGCGCCCCTGGCCCGTCCGGCGGTGAGCACGTAGTCGGCCATCAGCGCGTGCGAGCCGGAGGCCACGCAGACGGCGCGGGCCAGGCGCTCCGACCAGAGCCCGTCCACCGGGCGGATCGTCACCACGTTGCCCGCGACGTCCGACATCACCACGAGGTCGGCGGGAAGCCCCGCCACGTACATCGAGACCATCTGGACCTCGGGGAACGCCCGGCCCATGCCGTCGGCGTCGAGCAGCGGCACCCCGAGCTGGGCGGCCCAGGCCACGGGCGCGACCCCGTTGGCGCCGCCGATCTCGGAGGACATGATCGCGCTCGGCCGGCGGCCGAAGATCCGCTCGATCTCCTCGACGATGCGCCTGGGCTCGTCCTCGCCGTGGATCATCTCGTGGCTGACGGTCGGGGCGCCGATGCCGGACAGCGGCACGACCAGGGCGTCGTCATCCAGGTCGGCCAATCGGGTCAGCGGCACCGGGCCGTGCTCCCTGATGGCCCGTACCGCCGCCAGCGAACCCGTGCGCACGTCTCCCCCGCCGCCCGTGCCCAGGACGGCACATCCCCGGGCGAGCGCCGCGATGTCATTCGTGTCAATACTCATAAGACTCATAAGACTCATATGACGCCACAACCAAGCACATAGCGCCCCACCCGCGCCAGTCCGCGTACGTGCGAGTATGGGCAGATGCGGATATCGGTGGCCGCCGACAGCAAGGACGGCGTGGCCGAGCGGGTGGTGTCGGAGCTGCGCGGGCGCGGGCACGAGGTCGTCACCCACGGCGCGCTCGACGACGGCGAGCGCGACGACTGGGCGTGGGCCTGCGAGCTGGCCGCGAGAGACGTGAGCGAGGGGCGGGCCGAGCAGGCGGTCGTCTGCTGCTGGACCGGCACCGGCGCGTCGATCGCGGCGAACAAGGTGCGCGGGGTGCGGGCGGCGCTCTGCGTCGACGCCTACACCGCCGACGGCGCCCGCAGGTGGAACGACGCCAACGTGCTGGCGCTCAGCCTGCGGCTCACGTCCGAGGTGGTGCTGAAGGAGATCCTGGACGCCTGGTTCGCGGGCCGGCCGAGCGCCGACCCCGCCGACGTGGGCAACGTCTCCCACCTCGACGACATCTGACGGGTGAAGCGGCGCTGACTTCGTGCCGCTTGGTGCCATGGCCGGGTTCGGCGCGCCCGCGTACTCCCATGAGGAGCCTCAGAGGACGGAAAGGTATCCAAGACCGTCACAGCAGAGCCAGGGAAATCGTCGGTCCCGCCCTTTAGGGTGCTGGGCATGACCGACGTGCTGCCGAGTGTGCTGCTGCGTGGCGGGCTTCCGTGGCGGCCCGCCGCCCCCGGCGTGCCGCGCGACATCCTGGTGCGCGACGGGCGCATCGACCAGGTCGCGCCCGCGATCGACGCGCCCGGGGCCACGGTGGTCGACGTCTCCGGGCAGCTCGTCCTGCCCGGCCTGGTCGAGGCGCACTGCCACCTCGACAAGACCCTCTACGGCGGCCCGTGGGTGCCCCACTCCGCCGACGACACGCTCGCCGGCCGCATCGGCAACGACCTGCGCCGCCGCGCCGAGCTGGGCGTGCCGAGCGTGGAGCGGATCGCCGCGCTGCTGGCCGCCATGAGCGCGGCGGGCACCACCCACGTCCGCACCCACACCGACATCGACCCCGAAGTGGGTTTACGCGGCGTGGAGGCGGTGCGCGAGGCCGCGGCGGGCTCCCCCGTCGAGGTGCGCCAGGTGGCCTTCCCGCAACACGGCCTGCTCACCAACCCGGGCACGGCCGAGCTGCTCGAAGAGGCGCTGAAGAGCGGGGTGGAGGCGGTGGGCGGGCTCGACCCCGCGGGCATCGACCGCGACCCGGTCCGCCACCTCGACCTGATCTTCGGCCTGGCCGGGCGCTACGGCACCCATCTCGACCTCCACCTGCACGACGGCGGCACGCTCGGCGCGTGGGAGCTGGAGCTGATCATCGAACGCACCGGCGCGCTCGGGCTGGGCGGCCGGGTGGCGGTCAGCCACGCCTACGCGCTGGGCCAGCTCGACGAGGCCCACCAGGATCGCCTGGCCGAGGGGCTGGCGCGGGCGGGGGTGGCGATCGTGACCGCCGCCGTCTACAGCTTCCCCGTGCCCCCGGTGAAGAAGCTGCGGGCCGCCGGGGTCACCGTGGCCTGCGGTCACGACGGCATCCGCGACCTGTGGGGGCCGTACGGCAGCGGCGACATGCTCGAACGGGCGATGCACGTCGCCTACCGCAGCACGTTCCGCGCCGACCACGACATCGAGCTGGCGCTGGAGGCGGCCACCCACGGCGGGGCGCGGGCGCTCGGGCTGGAGGGCTACGGCCTGTCCCCGGGCGACCGGGCCGACCTGGTCGTGCTCCCCTGCGGGAGCCCGGCGGAGGCGGTGGTCGTTCACCCTGCGCGCACTCTGGTCATGAAGGACGGCGTCGTCCTGCACAATTGACCGGCGGGACCATCGAAAGGCAGGCAAGTGCTCTCTATTTCCCAGCGGATCGCGGCCGAGCTCGGCGTACGCGACGGGCAGGTTCAGGCCACGGTCGAGCTGCTCGACGGCGGCGCGACCGTGCCCTTCATCGCGCGATACCGCAAAGAGGCCACCGGCGCCCTCGACGACGCGCAGCTGCGCACGCTGGAAGAGCGGCTGCGCTACCTGCGCGAGCTGGAGGAGCGCAGGACGGCGATCCTGGAGTCCATCGAGTCCCAGGGCAAGCTCGACGACGAGCTGCGCAAGCAGATCATGGCGGCCGAGACCAAGGCCAGGCTTGAGGACATCTACCTGCCCTACAAGCCCAAGCGCCGCACCAAGGCGCAGATCGCCCGCGAGCTGGGCCTTGAGCCGCTGGCCGACCAGCTCCTCGCCGATCCCACGCTCGACCCGGTGACGACCGCCAAGGGCTTCCTCGCCGAAGGCGTCGCCGACGAGAGCGCGGCGCTCGAAGGGGCCAGGGCGATCCTGATCGAGCGCTTCGCCGAGGACGCCGACCTCATCGGCGGCCTGCGCGAGCAGCTGTGGACCCGTGGCCGGCTGGTGTCGAAGGTGCGCGAGGGCAAGGAGGAGGCGGGGGCCAAGTTCTCCGACTACTTCGAGTTCGGCGAGCCGTTCACGAAGCTGCCCTCCCACCGGATCCTGGCCATGTTCAGGGGCGAGAAGGAGGAGATCCTCTCCGTCACCCTGGAACCCGACGACAGCCCCGACTACGAGTTGCGCATCGCCTCCCGGTTCGGCGTCTCCGACCAGGGCAGGCCCGCCGACAAGTGGCTCAGTGAGACCGTGCGCTGGGCCTGGCGCACCCGCATCCTCGTCCACCTCGGCATCGACCTGCGGATGCGGCTGTGGCAGGCGGCCGAGGACGAGGCGGTGCGGGTGTTCGCGGCCAACCTGCGCGACCTGCTGCTCGCCGCTCCGGCCGGCACCCGGCCCACGATGGGGCTCGACCCCGGCCTGCGTACGGGCGTGAAGGTCGCCGTCGTCGACGCCACCGGCAAGGTCGTCGAGACCGCGACCATCTACCCCCACGAGCCCAAGCGGCAGTGGGACCAGTCGCTGGCCGTGCTGGGCGCGCTCGCGCAGCGTCACGGCGTCGAGCTGATCGCCATCGGCAACGGCACCGCCTCCCGCGAGACCGACAAGCTGGCCGGCGAGCTGGTCAAGCACATGCCCGGGCTCACCAAGATCGTGGTCTCCGAGGCGGGCGCCTCCGTCTACTCCGCCTCGCCCTACGCCTCGCAGGAGCTGCCCGAGCTCGACGTGTCGCTGCGCGGCGCGGTCTCCATCGCGCGCCGGCTCCAGGACCCGCTGGCCGAGCTGGTCAAGATCGACCCCAAGTCGATCGGCGTCGGCCAATACCAGCACGACCTGGCCGAGTCCAAGCTGTCCCGCTCGCTCGACGCGGTGGTCGAAGACTGCGTCAACGCGGTGGGCGTCGACGTCAACACGGCCTCGCCGCCCCTGCTCACCCGTGTGTCGGGCATCGGCGCCACGCTCGCCGAGAGCATCGTGCGCCACCGCGACTCCAACGGCCCCTTCCGCACCCGTTCGGCGCTGAAGAACGTGCCCCGGCTCGGGCCCAAGGCGTTCGAGCAGTGCGCGGGCTTCCTGCGCATCCCGGGCGGCGACGACCCGCTCGACGTCTCCAGCGTGCACCCCGAGTCCTACCCCGTGGTGCGGCGCATCCTGACCTCGGCCAAGACCGACCTCAAGTCGCTGATCGGCAACACGGCGGCGCTGCGCTCGCTCAAGCCCGACGAGTTCACCGACGACAAGTTCGGCCTGCCGACGGTCACCGACATCCTGCGCGAGCTGGAGAAGCCCGGCCGCGACCCGCGTCCCGCCTTCAAGACGGCCACCTTCAAGGAGGGCGTCGAGAAGATCTCCGACCTGAGCTCCGGCATGATCCTGGAGGGCGTCGTCACCAACGTCGCGGCCTTCGGCGCGTTCGTCGACATCGGCGTGCACCAGGACGGGCTCGTCCACGTGTCGGCCATGTCGCGCAACTACGTCAAGGACCCGCGTGACGTGGTCAAGCCCGGCGACATCGTCCGCGTCAAGGTCCTCGACGTGGACATCCCGCGCAAGCGCATCTCCCTGACCCTGCGCCTGGAAGACGAGACCACCGCCCAGGGCGGCGGCGAGGGGCCGCGCAGGGGGGCGGGCGCCCGCCGAGACGGCCGGGCCGACGGTCCCCAGGGTCGCGGCGACGGCCCCCGCGGCCAGGGCGGTCGAGACGGTGGGCGCGGTGAAGGCGGCGGTGGAGACAGCGGGCG